>NZ_CM000745.1:4332819-4375644 GCF_000161455.1 Bacillus pseudomycoides DSM 12442 | reverse complement strand
TAAATCACTATATTTCTCACTATAAAAGAGGTAATTTCACGCATGATAAAATCATCCAATACTGGAATGCCCCAGCTAGGTGCTCTACTCTTTCAACAGCAGAACTTAGCAAAATACCAGTAATCCCTGCAGGAAATGCTCTTACAAAACTTTCATCTGACCTACCAACAGCTCTTAAGTGTCAAATACATATATAACGGATAAATTTTAAAAATTTTAAAAAATACAAAATATATATTGCTTTTTTATATAAAATGTTATAAATTTACTTCAGAGGGGGGTGAATTACATGAATGATAAAATTATCCAATACTGGAACGATCCAGCTAAACGTTCTACTCTTTCAGCAGCAGAACTTAGCAAGATGCCAGTAAATCCTGCAGGAGATATTCTTGCAGAGCTTTCAGACGCTGATCTGGATAAAGTAGTGGGTGCTGGTGATTGCGGTGGTACTTGTACATGGACAAAAGATTGCTCAATTTGTCCATCATGGTCTTGTTGGAGCTGGTCTTGCTAATAGCATAAGCTGTTCGAATCATGATCAGATGATTTAAACAGCTAGCACTATTACAAAAATACTTATTTCAGTTCTTTGCAATACCTTTAGAAAGAAGATAGCATTGCTATCTTCTTTCTAATTCTAAAGGTACTTTGTATTCTTATATGATACCCCTAATCCTCTATTATTATTCTTACATAATTATTAAAGACTTTATTTACATATAGGAGTGATCCCATGCTTGCAAATCAAGCCTTAAAAAAGGCATTTTTCATAGAAGAAAGGGTCCAAAAGAGCACAACTAGTAATCTCGCTCAAGAAATGCAGCCTGATGACTATTCCAATCTCCGGATTAGCAACTGGATAGACGGGATGGGCAACAACGAAGATCTCTTTTTAAAAAACTTACATTTACATAATATAGAACACAAGGATTTACATAAAATAATGATAAGTAATAACTATGATTCCGATTCCAGCGCTGAATGGCTTTCTATTATTGGTGAATTAGAAAGATTTAATTATCAGGAACCAGAATTGCCACGCATTCTCCAAAAAATAATTGCTCTAAATCCAAATGAGCCAATTGCTTTTTTTAATTTTTTACTCCCCTTTTTAAAAATCGGGGTTGAGAGAATAGAAAAAGCAATCTCATTATCTGAAAAAAAACATGGTATCTCATTATCAAAAGAAAAGGTACTTTTCCAGCTTGTGCGTAATTTGGCTGAAACACTCAGCAAAGTGAGCTTCCGAACTCTAACTTTGGAATTGAATATAGCAAGATTAAAAGAGCTTCTTGTCGGAGAAACACCTCAAGAGCGTTATAAATATTTTTCCTATACACTTTTAACCGATAAAAATTACTTAGCACAACTTTATAAGCAATACCCTGTCTTAGTAAGAATTCTTTCAAGAAAGACAATTAGATGGGCAGATAATTTTGCAGAAATTTACGATCATCTTCTGCATGATAAGAAAGCAATCGAACAGCATTTCTTTAATAGTACTCCTATAACAGTCATCGAGGATATAAAAACGAACATCTCCGATTCGCACAATGGCGGGAAAGGAGTAGTTATCATAAAGTTCAACGATGACATGAACCTAGTGTATAAGCCAAGGTCTTTAAAAATCGATGAACAATTTCAACAGCTTTTGTGCTGGTTTAACGAATTAAAAGAGAAAAAACTGAGACTTCTCCCTATCACTCTACTAGATAGGGATACATACGGCTGGAGTGAGTTTATAGAACATAAAGAATGCTCAGCCGAACAGGAAGTAAAAAACTTTTATCGTAGAATGGGATATTATTTGGCACTTTTATATTCTATCAATGCTATTGATTTTCACAACGAGAACCTGATTGCCAGCGGCGAATATCCAATGCTAATTGATCTAGAGACCCTTTTTAATCAAGATGCCGTACAGTCAACCGAATCAGTTACTGCTCAAGAAGTAGCACTTAAAACACTAAGTCAATCTGTTTTGGCTACCAATATCCTACCAGTTTTCACATTATACAATAAAATTGAGGGACGAGGCCTCAACATAAGTGGTATGGCTAATGGTGAGGAACAGATTTATCCTTCCAAAGTACCGGTTATTCAGTCGAATAACACAGATGAACAAAAAGTAGAGCGTGGATACATGAAAATTCCTGCCAGCTCAAATTATCCAACATTAAATGGTAAACAGGTAAGTGTCACTATGTATGTAGATGACATGATGGCAGGGTTCAAGGAAGCTTATGATTTGTTAACCAAGAACAAAGATTGCCTAAAAAATGAGATTAGCCGATTTAAAAATACAAGGGTAAGGCAGATATTGCGGGCCACTAACAGATATGGTAACCTTCTCGCTATCAGCTATCACCCGGACTATTTACGGGATGGCCTAGACAGAGAGATGCTTTTAGGGAAATTATGGCTTGATACAGAAATGCAACCAGAATTAACGCAGGTTCTTCTCGCGGAAAAAGCAGACTTATTGGAAGGAGACATTCCGTATTTTACAACAGAACCAGGGCAACCCCATATCTACGATAGCCAGGGACGTTGCTATGAAAACTACTATAAAACAAGTAGCTTGGCAAAAACACTCGACAAAATAGAGAGGCTCGGTCCAAAAGATTATGAGGAACAGCTACAAATTATTAAGCTTTCAATGCTGGCACTTGAATCATCTCCATCAGATAAAAAATCAAACTACATCCCTTCCGTTCCGGATAACCAAATAGATCGAGATTCGTTCTTAGAAGAAGCAAAAAGAGTAGCGGATTACCTGATATCCAGGTCTATACAAGGAACAAATAATGGAAAAGAGGATGTCTCTTGGATCGGGACCCGCCTTACTGACAATGCAGAGAGCCTTTGGAGAATTGCTCCTCTAGGGAATGATTTATATGATGGAATAAGCGGTATTGCTCTATTTTTTGGTTATTTATATAAATATACTAGAGATTCGAAGTATAGGGTCTATATACAAAAATGTTTACCTCCTATAAAAGAATCTCTTCAGGAGCTATTAGCTTACCCTAAGTATGCTTCATTAGGTGCTTTTACTGGCGTATTATCTAATATTTATACGCTTAACCACCTAACAAAAATATTAGATGAACCTTCCTTAATGGAAGAAGTAAAAAAAGTGATGCCAAAGCTTATTGAATCTATTCCATATATGCAGGAAGTGGATATTATAGACGGTTCAGCTGGCTCACTTATTGTCTGTTTAGACCTTTACAAACAGACAGGAGATGAAATCTTCTTGGAAGCATCAAAGAAATTCGGGGAACATATTCTTCAAAAAGCTATACCTCAAGCTACAGGAATTGGCTGGAAAATATCTGTCTCCGAAGATGCATTGCCTGGTTTCTCTCATGGAACCTCTGGCATTGTTTGGGCCTTGCATGAACTTTATCAACTTACCGGAGAGCAAATGTTATATGATGCCCTCAAACAAGGATTAGCCTATGAGCGAAGTCTGTACATGGAAGAAAAAAGAAATTGGGCCCTTCCAAGCGCCGCTGAGCTACCTCAACTCCCTTGTGCTTGGTGTCATGGAGCAGCGGGTGTAGTTTTATCCCGCCTGCTATTGAAAAAGGCAGGTTACTCCGATTCGCTTATTGACATTGAAATCAGAGTCGGTTTAGAGACCATTATAAAAGAAGGATTCGGTAGAGACCATTCCCTTTGTCATGGAGATACAGGAAATTCAGCTGTACTGTTGCTGGCAAGTAAAGTACTTAAAGAGGATCTTTGGAAACAGTACAGCTATGCAGTAGGGGAACATGTATTGGATGAAATTCAGCAAGGTGGTTGGAAAAGCGGTCTCCCTCAGTACCTAGAAACATATGGTGCAATGGTAGGCATTTCAGGCGTCGGTTTAGGGCTACTTAAGCTTTATGATATAAACGGCGTTCCTTCAATAACTCACTTGGAGTCTATAACAGCACTAAAATAAGTTTTGAATTTCAACTACCTATAGCTCTAGGTATCTAGAGCTATAGGTAGTTTATAGGAGGTTAAATAATGTCATCTAGACAGAAGCAAAAAAGAATAAAGCGCTGGACAAATGTTCCGGTTATCAGGCAGGTGAGTCAAAACGAATGTGGACCAGCCTGTCTTTCTATGATTTTTGCTTTCTACGAACTTAAAGTTCCTCTTTACATTCTTAGCGAAGAGTGCCAAGCATACAGAAACGGAGTCAGCGCATTAACTTTAAAGAACGTCTCAGAAAATTATGGATTCAAATGCCATGCTTTTAAAATAGAAAAACTGGACCAACTCTATCAAATTACTTTGCCTGCTATCCTACACTGGGACCACAGCCATTATGTGGTTTTGGATAAAATCAACTCTGGATCAGCAACCATTATTGACCCAGCTCAAGGCAGAAAGACAATAAACCTAATGGAGCTAGAGCATCATTTTAGCGGAATAGCGCTTACGTTTGAATGCACAGAGCGAGTAAATAAGGGATCCAGTAGTAGTAAGAGCAGTAACAAAATGCTTCTCTATTACGCTATGATTAAACCAAAGTACAGCATTTTAATGATTGTATTTTCTATCCTTGTTCAGGCCCTTAGCCTGACCGTACCCTTTATGATAGGTTATATTGTCGATAGGTACATGGATTTTGAAAAATCCTCTATAATCAGCAATATTTTTTTAATTATAGGAGCCATTTTTGTTACTAGCTTACTTTTTTCCTATATTAGAAGCATTCTATTTGCACAGCTTCAAAGACATATCAGTACTAAGCTATCTGCAGATTATCTAACACATCTATTAAAACTTCCGCTTACCTTTTTTGAACAACGGAATACAGGAGACCTTGCAACAAGACTGAACAATATCTCGATGATTCGGGAGATCCTATCAACTACCGGAATCGCAATAATTTTGGATGTAACAATGATTTTGATATGTTTAATTACCATGTTTACACAGTCAGTATTTTTAAGTGGAATAACCTTAATAATCGCCATAACTGAAATTTTTCTGATGTTTCTCTTTTTAGGTTCAATAAGAAGCTATTCACAACAGGAATTGGCGGTTCAGGGGACCGCTCAAAGCTATTTGATGGAAGGACTACGTAGTATTCTATTAGTTAAGTCTACACGAAGGGAAGACAAAATTCTCAATGGCTGGACAGAACTATTCTCAGAGCAAATGAATTACTTCTCCTTGAGGTTTTCTCGAAGTGGTCTTTTAAATAGCATTGTAAGCAGTATTGGCTTAGTTGCTCCGCTACTTCTTTTAATGCTGGGAATGAGGGAGATTTCTAATGGATTTATGACTATTGGTGCCCTAATAGCATTTAATTCTTTAGCTCTCTCCTTTTTAACGCCCATCAATTCTCTGATTACTTACTTTCAATCCTTTCAAATTTTGTTCAGTGCTTTTGAAAGGGTCTTTGATGTACTCTCTGCAAAAACAGAGCAAAATCTACAACTTAGTGAAAAGGCGGCAAAAATCGATTTTAAGACTAATCCTATAGTTTTTGATGATGTAAGCTTCGCCTATAAAGGGGAATCACCTGTCTTACATAACATTTCATTGAGTATAGAACCAGGACAAAAAATAGGTATTGTAGGGCCGACTGGTAGTGGAAAAAGCTCTTTAATTAAATTACTGCTTGGGCTCTATCCCCCTTCCGAGGGCTCTATTTATTATGGATCGGAAAGTATGGATCAAGTGGATTATGAAGATTTAAGAACTCAGATTGGCATAGTCCTTCAGGAAACGTACCTGTTTAATGACACAATTTATAAAAACATAGCTTTCTTTGAGGACTTACCTGTAGACCAACTGGAGCAAGCAGCTCAACTAGCATCACTACACGAGGATATCCTTTCAATGCCGCTTAAGTATAACACGGTTATCGGGGAAAACGGCCAAAATTTATCCGGGGGACAAAGGCAGAGATTAGCCATAGCCAGAGCTCTAGCTACGAACCCTTCTCTTTTAATTTTAGATGAAGCAACCAGTCAGATGGATTCACTAACCGAGCAGAAACTTAATGATACTTTCCGGAAAAATGGTATTACCCAATTGGTTATCGCCCATCGTTTGGCAGCTATTACTGATGCAGATGCTATCATTGTTATGGATCAAGGGCGTATCGAGGCAATCGGCAGCCACGATACTCTGCTTAATGAATGTGAACTTTATCGCCTGTTGTGGTCACAACAAGCAAAAATGGTAACATATAGTTAAGAAATAAACCTGCATCTCATTGAACTGCCCCCCAATTGTTAGACAAAAAAGCTAACTATTGGGGGGCTTCTTTATGTCAAAATACAAAACTGAGTTCAAATTAAAGATAGTTGAACATTGTTTACAAACGTAATTGTAGTAAAAAAAGCCTCACTAGGAAATTCAAGGTTTCTCGAAGTAATGTCCAAAAGTGGATTGCTTTATATGAAAATCAAGGTGAGACAGGCTTGGTTTCTACCTATACAAACTATACTAAAGAGTTTAAACTAGACGTACTTAACTTTATGAATGAAACAGGGACGTCTCTTTTAGAAACAGCTGTAATATATAATATTCCGGATCCAACAGAGACTCCATGGAATCCTAAATAAAACAAATAGCTGCCATGCACCTATCCACTGCATTTCAAACAGTCACAGTCGATAGAGGAAAACGATTTTCGTGTTATCAACAGGTGGAAAAAGACTTAAAAATAGCAGCGTTCTCTGCCGATCCCTATTTCACAAGACCAACTAAATCAAGTACTGCTTCTTATTATTCAAAGACAAAAAAATATTTAGGTTGGAAAACCGCCCACAAAGCTTTTCAGTATGAACTGTCGCGCTTAGATTGACAAACTGTAATTTATAGGAGGTGATTACTGAACTAAGCTTTACACAACGACTAGATGAAATTTTTTATATAAATATCTCCTTTAGCTACTTCATTTTTAAGGGTATAGAAATAGAATATGTTCTTAAAAATGAAGTATCCGAAGTCTAATAAATGACTCCGGATATTTCTTCTCATCTTTTACATTAAATTGTAGGTTATACAAACATTTCCCCTAAAGGTCCAAAAAAGAATAAGATAGCTAAAACAACTACTGCTACCGCCATAATGGCAATAATGGTGCCTTTTTTCACTATAATTCCCTCCTTGATAGGTATTTATTTCATTTCAGTACGCATGAAATTCCAGACTCCGGCTAAACTAAACAAGAGAAAACCACCTATTACTGCTAGGTACAAATCTTGGGTTGTCTGTGTAAATCCAAGTTGATTTTCCGGTGTCATAGCATAAGCAGGCTGCGACCAAGGATAATATCTTCCATACTTTGAACCTGTCACAAAGATATTCGGAATTATAAAAGCAAAGTTCAAGGCAATTGGAAGAGAAAAGTTTTGCCATTGTATCGCCAGCCAGGTTTGAAGGGCTATAAGAGGTAGAATGGACAACCATCCATTTAGAAACAGACCTAGAAATTCGAAATATGGAAATGTTCCTGTCACCCCCATCACTTTCCCTAATATAAGGAAATACAAAAACATCATAACATTTGTCATTCCCACCAACAGCCAGCCCCATATCATCTTTGATAGATAAAAGTATACTTTTGGAATAGGATAGGACAAAAGCTGCTTCCACCCTCCATTTGCATGTTCAAAACGGCAGAGCATTGCCAGATACACACTTGAAAGTAGCGGACAAAGGACAGTTCCGTACAAAAACTCGACTTGGGTCCACGCCCCCGTCCATCCTACCATTCCATTCTCTTCAAAAACATCGATATGAGTAACATAGTTGGCCACTCCAATAACAGTAAGAAACAAGGGTGTTATCAGAATAATCATCCAAATCGGCATATAGTTCCTAAGCTTCAGCCAATCATTCCATAATACATCTTTAAACATACTCTTCCTCCTAATCTACTTCTCTACTGGAAAAATGTATCGATCCAATGATAGTGAAAAATAAGCCCATGCCAACGCTAATCCAAACCCATTCCCACTGGTAGTCAGGAGAATTAACTATACTAGAAAAATCAGTAATGATATTTTCATTTGAAAATGTTATCTGGTATGGCAGGACCCACGGAAGATATTGTGTAATCCCCGGCAGCTGAATCAAAAATAGCCCCAAGGCTATTCCTACTCCTCCCATCATCATCGGTATCGCCTGATTATTTAATACCATGGACATCCATAGCTGAAGCCCAATAAGAGCAAAAGAAGTCAGATATGGAAACATTGTAAAATAAAAGATTCTGGAGGCATTAAATGTAGCGCTCCCTCCAAATAAAAATCCAGAAAGGCACATAGCAACCATTAAAAATAAGCCCGAAAGTAGCACACCAAAGCATATCCACATGTAGCGCGTCCAATAGTATTGAGTCTTGGATATTGGCATAGAAAAGATAAGTTTCCACGATCTTGCCTGGTGCTCTAGATTAGCAATATATGAGCATAAAATTGTAACGGAAAGGTGGATAATAAAATAGTTGCCGTAAAATGTAATCATCCATATGGTACCCCAAATGTTATAACTCCTACCTTCTGAGACCTCCTGCTGTATATCACCAGCATTCAGCAACAGCAGCAGAGTTACGCCTCCTACTAATACAGCAGGGAAAAATAGGACAAGTCCCCAAAACCATGAACGTTTTATTTTAACTAAATCGGACGAGAATATCGGTCCCATTATAAGCTCTGTCCTTTCCCTGTAAGATCTAAGAAGATATCTTCAAGTGACTTTTTCATACCTTCCAGGCGGGAGACTGTAAATCCGGCCTCTACTAGTACCTTGTTGGCTTCCCCGGCTATAGATGGGGAAGATTCTTGAATATACACAGTCCCTTCTTCCTCTTCAAAATTTGCCTCAATGCCTTTATGTTTAAGAGAACTAGCTGCTTCCAAAGGCTTATCGACTTTTATTTTAATTTTAGGTTCACTTTCTTTCCTTAGAACCTCAATAGAATCTTGAAAAAGCATCTTCCCGTTTTGAATAATACCTACCTGAGTTGCCATCAACTCTATTTCACTAAGTAAATGACTTGAAATCAAAACGGTCATTCCAAACTTTGCAGGCATTTCTTTAATAAGTTCACGTATTTCATGAATACCAGCAGGGTCAAGACCGTTGGTTGGTTCATCTAGAATTAAAAGCTGTGGGCGATTCAACAAAGCGGTTGCAATACCCAACCTTTGTTTCATTCCTAAGGAATAATTCTTAACCTTTTTATCCTTGGCACCTTCTAGCTGGACAATTTTGAGTACCTCCTTTACTCTATCTGCATTATCTATTCGTAGCAGTCGTCTGGCAGCTTCTAAATTTTCATAGCCACTGAGATGACCGTAGTAGGTCGGTGTTTCAACAAGAGATCCAATTTCCCCTAAAATTGACAAACGATCCTTCTTTAGGTCCTTATCAAATATCTTGACATCACCTTTAGTGGGGCGAATAAGACCAAGCAACATACGAATAGTCGTAGTTTTCCCTGCCCCGTTCGGACCTAAAAATCCGTAAATCTCACCTTGACTGACTTTCATGTTTAAAGAATCTACAACTATATTTTTTTTGTAGGTCTTTGTTAGATTATTTGTATTGATAATTAGTGAGTTCATTTTGTATCTCCCTTCACCATTTAATTAAGGAATAATTACCGTCTAAGGAGTCACTAGTGCACCACCTAAAGAGGCAAGACAAGCTGTAATATCCTGTATGGCTTTTTCAATCCGTTGAATAGAATTTATATCAATTGAAAGCTGGTCTTTTTGCCCATTTATACGGTCCATTATTTCTGCTCTTTCTTTTGAATTAAAATAATCTTTTAATAATCCTGTCTCTTTCAGCAAATACAAAAGAACAACTGTCTGTTCATCAGGAACTCTATTATAGATGAGCTGAGAATGAATCAGTTTAACAACTTGTTCTCGCGATTGATTAATCTCGGTGATTTTTCGTAGAGGTAGAAAAGGAACTTTTAAACCTAAGGTGATTGCCCCTTTTTTTTGCAGTTCTTGAAGAATAGAATTGTGTATCTTTCCTCGTAACCGGGTTTTGAAATGAAAATACTTAATCCAGGCTTTTAATTTTCTCGTTCTAAATGATTTGACAAGAATAAGGATAACTTGGTCCAAATAATCAGCTCCAGTTATATCAGCATCAACAACCATAACTTTTCCCTTTGTATCCAACTCTATTTTCCTTTTTAAAAGTAGGTCAATAAATATAGACCCAATGCTATATGTTTCTGTGTATGAACGATACTTCAAACGAAGGTGATTCGCTCCTAATAGGACCATTTCTTCTGGCAAAGAAAGCCGATGTTCCATAAATTCACCCCTCTATATTAAATAATGTTTAGATAGCTAAAGCCATACATGGAACCGATAGTGAATATAGTTGTCCAAACAGCTAAGCTAACAGTCATCCAACTTATCACTTGTGTCCGAGAGGAACCAAATGTTAAGGCCAAAACAGCGGCAATATCAGTACCGACAAAAATTGGCGCAAGAAGCGCTAGACCTGGAATACCGTATCGCTCCCAAATTTTTCTGGATCTTGTTTCCTGTTTGGAGGGAGTCGTAATTCCTTTTGCCTTTCTCCTTTTTTCTCTCCATGCGTAAAATTGCTTAAAGAAAAATCCTAGCAGTAAAACTAAAAGCAAGTTACCAGTAAAAGCCACTATTGCAACTCCAAGCGGTGGCAACCCCCATGCCACACCGATAGGAACTACAATAGATACATCCATCCAAGGGGCGAAAGCAACAACAAAAATTACAACAAATTGCCAGACAGTCGATTGGTCTTGTGCCCATTCAAGCATTACATCACTTCCTTTTTAATATTTATTTAATTTACGAACCGTCAGCCAATACACCAGGTATTGGCCAATACCCAAAAATCCAATGGCGAAAAAGGGAGTAAGAACAAACTCAGAAAATAGGAAACAAATTCCTGCAGTAACCGGCAATCCAACTGAAAAGAAGATATAAACACTTCTACATGCTTTAAGAGTAACCCATTGCTGTCCTTCGTCCATGTCAAGAAATTCGGAAGGAAGAAGCCCAGAGAAGCGGATTCTGCTTTCAGGATGCTTTTTGTTATAGTATCTTATCAGGATCGTCCAAATGAAAGTTAAGGCAGTAAGCAGAAAGAGACATATCCTAGCCAACAGCTGTTTTTCATCCTGAGGATTATACAGAGAAAAAATAAAAAAAGTAATTAACAGAATAAATAAAAACATCGGAACAATAGGAGACTTTATAAGTTTTTGTAACATTTTGCTCATCCTTTCTCTTCGAGGAAAAAAACTTCTTCTACTGTAACTTGAAAAGCTTTCGAAATTTTCAAAACTAACGTTATGGAGGGTGCATAATCCCCTTTTTCAATCAATCCAATCGTTTGTCTGGTGGCCCCAATTTTTTTAGCCAAATCTTGCTGAGACCATTTGTGACGTGCGCGCATTTCTCTGACTCTATTAATTAGCATTCCACTATCCCTTTCCATAAATTAACTAATTTTAGAATAAATCAAATAATTCTAAATGTCAATAATCGTTTTCATTTTGCAAAGAATAATTGCATAAATATAAAAAAACACCTAATTCCATCATTTAAATATATTTAATGAAGATAAAAATATATAATTAATGGGTTTTTTTTACTTTACATATATAAAATTAAAGATTATTATTATTTTATAAATATTTTGTTATAAATAGGGATTTTCATTTCTCAACTTTTAACGATTAACTTAATAATAAAGGTGGTGTACAAAATGAGTAATTTGTTATTAAAAGAAAAGAAAGCTCTAGAAGTAAACGGATACAAGAAATTCCAACTTGCAAACTTACCTGTTCAAAACCTAGAAAAAGATCTTATGCAGATGATAGCCGAGTTTGACAGACTACCGGTAGATACATACTCATTAGAGAGTCACAGGTACAGAAGATATTCACGCGCAATTATTAATCCTTGGGATAATCATTTTCAATGGCTTCCTAATCATTATGACGAACAGGGAGAACCCCAATCTCTGTATTTTCAAGGAAGCTTTAACGCAGAATACCTTAAAGAGTACCGAGCTTTTCCCTCGCTCAGCGAGGAGATAAAAGAAAGCGAACTCCTAAAAGAAATAATAAAATATGATTTTAACGAAACTTTCTGGGATACACATGACAAATTACTTCCTGTTCATGTTGGTGTACATTTTGTAAAGTATATGGTCACAGAAGATGATCAGGAATCTGTCGCTTCTCCAAATACCCTGCATCAAGATGGAGAGCCCTTCACTTTCGTCCACTTAGTCACCTATAAAAATGTGATTGGTGGAACCAGTACGGTTGCCACTACGAATTGTGCCGGTTTAAAAAGGGAAGATGTTGATGAAAAATTCATTCTAGATGAGTTTGATCTCATAAATCCTCTTGACTCTTATGGTGTTTGTGATCAAAAGGTCAGTCACTATGTTAAAGGAGTTAAAAAAGGAAAGGATCCGCAGCCAGCAGAAAGAGGCGTACTTCTTATTGACTTTACTCCTACTGTTATTGCAATCACCTAATAAATTATACAGAACTTAAAAATAGTTCCTCTTGATTTATCGTTTATATATGTAACCACTATACAGTGACACTTCTGTTTCCTTTTCCTAGCAGAAATTAATGATTCACAACTATTAAAAGAGAGGGATCCTCCTCTCTTTTGATTTTTATTGAAAGTTTTATATTCATATTTGGTAAGGGGATATTCTATCCTAATGAACTTGGACACTACTAAGAATAGTTTTATACTTGAGGTAGCCTAATAAGGGGCATTTATTATGCAAAGAAGAACCCCTCACTTACTGAAACGCTTGAAGTAGCTCATAAGTGGATTGAAAAAGGATATGCAGTTCGCCATGTCCTTCATATTTTAGAAATTTCCCCTCCACATACTATTATCAGAAAAAAGAAACTAGACATTATCAGCATACAAATAAATACCCTTGTTGAATCTGGAGCCATATATTGTAAAAGATGATTATACAAAATAAATAATTTATAATCCAAACGTTACCGTACAAAAATACAAAACTGAATAATAGCAAAAAACAATCATAATTATTCATCTCCTAAAAAAATAATAACGTAAAAAATTATCCCTATCACTTTATTACTCTATCTAAAATATACTGTTTAACAATAGTCACTAAATCTACTTTTAAATAATAAAAGAATTCATTACTTTTTAACCATAACCTTGCCACAAATAAAAAGAAGCATAAACTTGCCGTTCCGGCAAACTTATGCTTCTTGTTACAAACAAAATAAAAAAACCACCAAATATGTATTGGTGGAGACGGTGGGAGTCGAACCCACGTCCAAAGATATTGGCACTTAAGCTTCTACGAGTGTAGTCGATATATTGGCATTTCGCGAACTCTTCGGCCTATCGACAGGCTTCTAAGTTGCTAGTCTGATTGTTCTCTTCCTTCGTCCTCAGACGGCGAACTCCGGCGTAGTCCACTTAGTTTGAGTCCCTTACCCTACCACATGGACGATGGAGGGAGGAACCGCTAAGCTGTATTAAGCAGCTAAAGCGAAGTTGTTTTGTTGTTTGCCAGTTATTGGCTTTGACGTTTTAACGAGGCCGATCCCCTCGACTCGCAACTTAAGCTCAAACTACCCCTGTCGAATCCGTAACGTCCCCATATAAGAATGGAGCATACGAAGTATATTCGTGATAGCTACTTAATGAGCTGTTTTTCAATGTTCAACTGGCCTTACAAAAATTATTATATCATACGTTCAACATTTTACAAATGTAAATTTTTGTATTACATCTTTTGACGATCACGGAATGCACGTGCGATTTCGCGTTTCGCTTCCTTCTCTTTTAAATCATGACGCTTATCATATTGTTTCTTCCCTCGTGCTACACCAAGTGCCATTTTCGCAAATCCATTTTTTAAATAGATTTTAACTGGAACAAGCGTATAACCTGTTTCTTTTGAATAGCCAATTAGCTTGTCGATTTCTTTCTTATGAAGAAGTAATTTTCTTGTACGAAGCGGCTCGTGATTGAAACGATTCCCTTGCTCATATGGACTAATATGCATATTATACACCCAAACTTCACCATTATGTATACGTGCGAAAGCATCTTTTAAGTTTACGCGTCCGGCGCGAATAGACTTAATTTCCGTTCCTTGAAGGACAAGCCCTGCTTCGTATGTTTCGTCGATGAAATAATCATGAAATACTTTTTTATTTTGTGCAATAACCTTACCACTACCTTTTGGCATTTTATGTCCCTCCTCTATTTGTACCATTTTAACAAAAATTACGAAAAAGTGGAAGTGCTCGCTCAGAATGTTCGGCTCTGATCGGCTAAGGTTCTTTCGCATAGAGGATGCTTTTTATCTTCTTTTGCAGAAGGTTCTTAAACACGAAGAGCTTGCCGCCTTAACTAGATACCACCAGAAAAGAAGTGGCTTCGCTCAGTATATAAGCAAAGCCCTCCTTCTTACTTACGCTTTTTCTTTTTCTTCTTAAATCCTGGGACATTTTCAAAGAATGGCTTTTTCTTTTTACCGTTACCATCTTTTTTCCCTGGACGACCAGAGGATTCTTTCCCTTGACCACCACGTTCGTATTTTCTTCCACTACCACGTTCATTGTCACGTGCACCGCCGCGCTCATTATTACGTTCGCCGCGACCACTGCGTCTCTTTCTACCACCTTTTGGCTGTTCAATCACAACTGGACGATCTTTGAGTTTACGTCTTGGGCTACCTTTCATACCAACGATTTCAAAATCAATTGCGCGTTCATCTTTGTTTACATTAATAACGCGAATTGTAATTTCATCACCGATGCGGAAGACGTTACCTGTACGTTCACCAATCATCGCAAAGTGCTGTTCGTCATAACGATAGTAATCATCCGTTAAATAGCTAACGTGAACAAGACCTTCAATTGTATTCGGAAGCTCTACGAATAAACCGAAGTTTGTTACAGAACTAATCATACCGTCGTACTCTTCACCGATCTTATCAAGCATATATTCTGCTTTTTTCAGTTCGTCTGTTTCGCGTTCTGCCTCAACAGCGCGGCGTTCCATGTTAGAAGAATGCTCTGCAATCTCTGGTAACTTTTCACGCCATTTTGCTTGTGTTTCGTTATCAATTTTACCGTTAATAATATATTCACGAATTAATCGGTGAACAATCGTATCTGGATAACGACGAATTGGTGATGTGAAATGTGTATAGAATTCTGTTGATAAACCGAAGTGACCTAAGCTATCTGCATCGTAACGAGCTTGTTTCATCGAACGAAGCATAACTGTTGAAATCACGACTTCCTCAGGCTGCCCTTGTACCATTTCAAGAATTTGTTGCAGCGCGCGAGGATGTATTTCATTCGCACGTCCTTTTACCGCATAGCCAAAGTTTGTTACAAATTCGAAGAAACGCTCTAATTTATCTTCTTTCGGATCTTCATGGACACGGTACATAAACGGTACGTTCATCCAATGGAAATGCTCTGCTACCGTTTCATTGGCAACAAGCATGAACTCTTCAATTAGCTTTTCTGATACCGAACGATCACGCATTACAACATCTGTCGGTTTACCTTCTTCATCTACTAGTACTTTTGCTTCTTTAAAGTCAAAGTCAATCGCACCACGTCTCATACGTTTTTCACGTAAGATTTGCGCTAACTGACCCATCTCTTTAAACATCGGTACTAATGGCTCATAACGTTTAATTAACTCTTCGTCTTCATCTTCTAAAATACTTCTTACATCAGCGTATGTCATACGCTCTGTCGTTTTAATGACACTTTGGAAAATCTCATGGCTCACAACATCACCAAGATTGTTAATTTCCATTTCACAAGATAGTGTAAGGCGATCCACTTTCGGATTCAAGGAACAGATTCCGTTTGATAAACGATGTGGAATCATCGGAATTACACGGTCAACAAGATACACACTCGTTGCTCTCTCTGCTGCTTCAACATCAATTGGAGATCCTTCATGAACATAATGACTTACATCCGCAATATGAACACCAAGTTTATAATTACCATTCTCAAGCCTTGTTACTGTTACCGCATCATCTAAGTCTTTTGCATCTGCACCATCAATTGTCACAATCATTTGATCACGAAGATCTCGGCGGTCTTTTAAATCTTCTTCTGAAATCGTTTCTGGTACACTGTTCGCGTGTTCCATTACATCTTCCGGGAATGCTAATGGCAAATGATGTTTATGAATAACAGATAAGATATCTACCCCTGGGTCATTTTTATGACCTAGAATTTGAATAACTTCCCCCTCCGCACTTAAACGATCTTGCGGATAGCTTGTAATTTTCACAACAACTTTATGCCCTTCTACCGCACCCATAGATGCACTTTTCGGAATAAAAATGTCACTTGTCCAACGTTTATTATCAGGAAGTACAAATCCAAAATTTTTTGATTCTGTATATGTACCAACTAGTTCCTTCGTACCACGTTCTACAATACGAATGATCGTACCTTCTTGGCGTGATCCGCTAGATTGTGAATTAATACGAGCTAACACTGTATCGCCATGAAGTGCACCATTTAATTCTGTGGGCGGGATAAAAATATCATCGTCGCCTGTCTTCTTCTCTTCCGGCACGACAAATGCAAAACCACGTGCATGTCCAATTAACTTACCGCGCACTAAATTCATCTTTTCTGGAAGGCCATAGCGATTGCTACGTGTACGAACAACAAGTCCTTTCTCTTCCATCATAACAAGTGCCTTTACAAAATCTTTAAAGCCAGCGGAATCTACAATTCCAAAAGCAGCTTCTAATTCTTGTATCGTTAGCGGCTTATACGCTTCTTCTTTCATAAATAACAATAATTTATCAATATGTTCTTGAATAATGTCTTCCAAGCACAAATACCTCCTTTAAATCCTCATATTATTTAGTGTATCCGAAACATTGACTCTATATAAAGTGAAACTTCTATAAACACTCGTTTTTCACCATTTATTCTGCTGCGTAATCCTCATCTCAAAAGTTTATTTCTATATAAACCCATTTTGATTTACAGGAACCTACGTTGCGTCTATAAAAGAAGACCTCCACTCATTCTCTCCTTCTGTTCTCACACAGCATGGGGCGAAAAAAGGAACTGACCACTTCTATCCATCGATGGACCCTCTCTTCCACCCTAAAAAGAATGGTTTTAATACCTCATGAAAAAAAGAGGCAACTAGATCTTACCAATCTAGTTGCTCCAAGAAGTTATATACATCCTCGTGTAGCTCATCACGTTGTTTATCAAGCGTAATAACATGCGTAGAATCTTCATACCACTTAATTTCTTTTAACGTGGACTCTACACCATTATAGATAATGTTTGCACTGTCTGTATTAATCATTTCATCATGGCGTGCTTGTACAACAAATGTTGGAGCATAAATCATATCAACATTATTGCGTACGTCACGAATTAAATCTTGTAATGCTTTTAATGTATTCATTGGTGTCTTTTTAAATTCCATCATTTCTTCTGCAATTTGCTCTGGTGATTTCTGCTCACGTTTTTTATATTCACGTGCGTATGCCAATATACCTTGGTACATAATTTCTTCGCTCTTAATGTACATTGGCGCACACATTGGTACAACACCTAAAATCGGTAATGTATAAGCAAGTTTTAACGAGAATACACCGCCCAGTGATAGTCCAACAGCCGCAATCTTCTCATATCCTTGATCCTTCAAATGTTGATATGCAGCCATAGCATCTTTCCACCAGTCTTCAGGACCTGTACGAACAAGTTGTTCTGGCGGTACACCATGACCTTTATAAATTGGGGCGTGGCAAGTATAGCCTTTTTTCTCTAAAAAACGCCCGAGCATACGTACATCAGCTGAATTTCCCGTGAATCCATGTAGTAATAAAACAGCACGGTCTCCACCTTCAAATGTAAATGGTTTCGGAGATGCTAATTTCATCATCTTCTTCTCCTCTTTCTCTTCTATAATCTAGTCTTATTGTTTCTATCCCTAGTTTACCATAGTTCCATTTCCATAATCTAATTAGAAACTTTTTGCGAATAATGAAATACAAATGAGACAAAAAAAGAAGAACCATTAGCGCGAATCCGCTAACGCTTCTTCTTTTTTCATATCTGTCAAAAAGCAAGACCTTTACTTATATGCTTAAGTACGTAACTCCAATTGTTAGTGCAAAGAATAGTACAGCTAAAACAACTGTAATACGGTTTAATACGGCTTCAATTCCGCGTGCTTTTTGCTTACCAAATAATTGCTCTGCACCGCCTGAAATAGCACCTGAAAGGCCTGAACTATTACTAGACTGCATAAGTACCATAACAATCATTAAAATCGATACAATAATAAGTAAAACTGATAATAACGTATGCACCTGGCGTACCTCCTACAAAGATTCAGTTAATTTAACTGTAGCACAAATCCAACAGAAAAGCGAGAGCTGTTCCTATTGCTCTCGCTTTCATCTATTACATAAACATGGTTGCAAATAGCGGTCCAAGCAGACAAGTTAAAATAGCCGTCAATGTCATTGTTACCGATCCAATAACACCTTCATGTTCATTGTTTTTCATCGCTCTCATCACACCCATAATATGTGATGCACATCCAAAACCAATCCCTTTACCAACAGAGTTTGTAACGCGGCTCCATTTCAATAAAAGCGGACCTGTAATTGTTCCTGTAATCCCTGCAACAACAACGAATGCTGCTGTTAAAGATGGAACGCCGCCAACCTGCTCAGATACACTCATTGCAACTGGCATTGTTACGGATTTTGGTAAAGAAGATAAAATTAAGCTTTTATCTGTTCCCATAAGCGTTGCAATCACTAAGTCACTTGCAATCGCAACTGTTGTTCCGACTAATACACCACCCGCAATCGGTACAATATATTTTTGCAACACATGACGCTGTTTATATAATGGAATAGCAAATGCTACCACCCCTGGACCAAGCAGTTTTGAAATCCAGCCACCACCACTCTGCATGTATTGTTGATATGGTATATCCAGCACAAGTAATAAGACAATCATTAATGCTGTTGCTACAAGCATTGGAATGGTAAATGGTGTTGGCAATACTTTATAAATCTTTTTAGATAATTGATATAATAACAATGTAAGAATAACCCAACCAATTCCGATTAATATTTGGCTCATCGCGATTCTTTTTCCTTTCTATTCGCAAGATATTGTCCTGTATGTCCTGCGACAATAATAATTAAAAATGTACTCGCTACAATTGTAATGAAAAGAGAAATTCCTTTACTCATAAAAAAAGCACCGTAATTCATTAAGCCAATCGTTGGCGGAATCAATAAAAACGGCATAATAGCAACAAGTGTTTCTGCTCCTAAATCAAACCATTTCACAGGAAGAACCTTCATGCTAAGTAAAATAAGCAACAAAAATAAGCCAATCAAACTACCTGGAATTGGAATATTCAACATTTCTTGCACCCATGTTCCAATCATGTAAAACACGTAAAGAGCTACAACTTGGACAATAATCTTAGTAAACTTCATGTTCATCATCCCTCATGTTTATACGATCTTCTGTTTTCTATTCTTATCATAGTATAAATTGTAAAAAGCTGCAATTTATCAACTTGACAACAAAAATGACATATGTTATACGCTTACACCCTTGGTATGACTGGGTTTCCGAGCGAAATTTACGTCAAAAACATTGACCTAAAATGAAAAGTTTATATTTTCTGATTTTTAGGATTTACTATTTTAAAAAAGAAATATCCTCATATAGATTTCTTTAAATATATGAATCAAGTTCACAATATCCCTAAAAATTTGTCCTAAAAAACATAAAAAGAACACTAATACGTTACCTAGTGTCCTTTTTATATAATGCCTGATATACTACATCACAAAATTCTTTACTCCCATGTACTATGAAATTTATCTTCGTTGCAAATTCAATTGTTAGCATCCAATCTTTATTTCTTCCAATAAGCCCCGTATAACTTGTGCCACCTTCAACTGCTCTGTTTTCTGTTAATAGGTAATACAATGGGAATAGCGCATAGTTCTTTTCTGCTCTCTTTAAGCTATATGATCCAATACTCTCTACTACCCTTGCAATATTATCATGAACATTAACGTTAAAATAGTAACACCCTTCATTTAGTCCTGTTTTTCTACACCCTTCTAATATAGCTGCGTTTAGCTCTTCTGGAGAAAAAGTGGCGGGTTCGGAATTATGAACAATTGAACATACTATTGTATGATGTTTGGCTAAATTGACTGAATATAAAATGGTGTTTACATCAAAGTAGCAGTCTTCCAGAAAATCAATTGGAAAGATGTATTTTTCTAACCATTCTGTAATTTCATTAGATTCCTCATTATCTATCGCTGTAGTCAGTTTAACCATTCTCATTACCCCATTTCCTCTCTTGATTAAACATTTTCTATTTATATCACAGGTTCATTATATTAAATTGTTTTATTGATGTTAACTCACATGCATTACAAACATATAAAAAAACCTCCTATCATAAATAGGAGGTTTTTTATCACTTAATTTAAACAATTAAAAACTACATTTAAATTATTTTTTTAAGTTATAGAAAGATTTTAAACCATCGTAAACAGCGATTTCACCTAGTTCGTCTTCGATGCGTAATAATTGGTTGTACTTAGCAATACGGTCAGTACGGCTCATAGAACCAGTTTTGATTTGGCCAGCATTCGTTGCAACTGCGATGTCAGCGATTGTAGCATCTTCAGTTTCACCAGAACGGTGAGATACAACTGCTGTGTAACCAGCACGTTTAGCCATTTCGATTGCTTCGAAAGTCTCAGTTAAAGTACCGATTTGGTTAACTTTAATTAAGATTGAGTTAGAGATACCTTTTTCGATACCTTCAGCAAGTTTTTGAGTGTTCGTTACGAATAAATCGTCACCAACTAATTGAACTTTTTTGCCAAGACGGTCAGTTAATAATTTGTGGCCATCCCAGTCGTTTTCGTCTAAACCATCTTCGATAGAGATGATTGGGAAGTCGTTGCAAAGACCTTCGTAGAAATCAACCATTTCTGCAGAAGTCATGCTGCGGCCTTCGCCTGTAAGATCGTATTTACCAGTTTCTTTGTTGTAGAACTCAGAAGAAGCAACGTCCATTCCTAAGAATACGTTTTCGCCAGCTTTGTAACCAGCTTTTTCGATAGCTTCGATGATTACTTCTAATGCTTCACGGTTAGAACCAAGGTTTGGAGCGAATCCACCTTCGTCACCTACTGCAGTGTTAAGACCTTTGTCATGTAATACAGCTTTTAATGCATGGAATACTTCAGCACCCATACGGATTGATTCTTTGAATGTTGGAGCACCAACTGGTAAGATCATGAACTCTTGGAAGTCAACGTTGTTATCAGCGTGAGAACCACCGTTGATGATGTTCATCATTGGAGTTGGTAATTGTTTTGCATTGAATCCACCAAGGTAACGGTATAATGGAAGACCTACAAAGTCAGCTGCTGCGTGAGCTACTGCCATAGATACACCAAGGATAGCGTTAGCGCCTAATTTACCTTTGTTTGGAGTGCCATCTAATTCGATCATAGCGTTGTCGATACCAGCTTGATCAGTTACGTCGAAACCAACGATTTCTGGAGCGATAATTTCGTTAACGTTGTTTACTGCGTTAACAACACCTTTACCAAGGTAACGAGATTTGTCACCGTCACGTAATTCTACTGCTTCGTGCTCACCAGTAGATGCACCACTTGGTACGATAGCGCGTCCGAATGCGCCACTTTCTGTGTAAACTTCTACTTCTACAGTTGGGTTACCACGAGAGTCTAGGACTTCGCGAGCATAAACATCAATAATTGTTGACATAATATTTTCTCTCCTTTTATATGTGCAATTTAATTATTTAATAATTGTTTTACCTGTCATTTCTTTCGGTTGTTCAACATTTAGAAGTGTAAGCATTGTTGGAGCGATATCTCCTAAGATGCCATCTTCACGTAATTCAACATCATTTTTCGTAACGATGAAAGGAACCGGGTTCGTTGTATGAGCTGTCATTGGCCCACCGTCAGGAGTTAACTCTTGATCAGCATTACCATGGTCAGCAGTAATAAGTGCTACACCATCTTTTGCAAGAATCGCTTCTACAACTTTTCCTAAACATTCGTCAGTTGCTTCTACTGCTTTAATTGTTGGTTCCATCATCCCAGAATGGCCAACCATATCACAGTTTGCAAAGTTAAGAATGATAACATCATGTTTATCATTTTCGATTTCATTTACTAAAGCGTCGGTTACTTCGTAAATGCTCATTTCAGGTTTCAAGTCATAAGTTGCAACCTTAGGTGAGTTAATTAAGATACGCTCTTCTCCTGGGAATTCAGCCTCACGACCACCGCTAAAGAAGAATGTAACGTGCGGATACTTTTCAGTTTCCGCGATGCGAAGTTGTTTTAATCCCGCTTGCGCAACAACTTCACCTAATGTGTTATCAAGGTTCATTGGCTTGAATGCCACGTAACCATCTACTGTTTCACTAAAGTGTGTCATACAAACGAATTCTGGAATGTGAGGTACTTTTTCACCACGATCGAACTCACGGAAGTCTTCATTTGTAAATACACGTGCAATTTGAATTGCGCGGTCTGGACGGAAGTTATAGAAGATAACTGCATCATCATCATTGATTGTTGCAACTGGCGTTTCATCTTCATTAACAATTACAGATGGCAATACGAATTCATCATAGATACCATTTGCATAAGAGTCCTCTACGCATTCATGTGCTGATTTATAAGTAGGTCCTTCGCCATTCACCATAGCACGGTAACATTTTTCAACGCGATCCCAACGCTTGTCACGGTCCATGGAGTAATAACGACCAGAGATTGTTGCGAATTGACCTACTCCTGTTTCTTTAATTACTTCATTTGTTGCATCGATATAACCTTTTGCTGTTTGTGGTCCAACATCGCGGCCATCTAAGAATGCATGGATGTATACTTTCTCCACGCCTTCTTTTGCTGCTAAGCGAAGAAGAGCAAACATATGGTTCATGTGACTGTGCACACCACCATCAGAAAGTAAACCGAATAAATGAAGAGCTGTACCTTTTTCTTTTACGCTTTTAATTGCATTTTGGAATGTTTCGTTCTTATCGAACTCACCTTCACGAATTGCAACGTTCACACGTGTTAAGCTTTGATATACTACGCGGCCAGCACCGATATTTAAGTGACCAACCTCAGAGTTACCCATTTGACCTTCTGGAAGACCCACTGCCTCGCCACATGCTGTAAGCGTTGTGTGAGGGAACTTGTTCCAGTAACCATCAAAATTAGGTTTCTTAGCTTGTGCTACAGCATTCCCGTAAGTTTCTTCACGTAGTCCGAAACCGTCAAGAATGATTAAAGCTGTTGGCTTTCTCATTTTACCGCCCCCAGAAGACCTAAGAAGGAAGCAGGCTCTAAGCTAGCACCGCCAACTAAAGCGCCGTCGATGTCAGATTGTGCCATGTATTCTTTAATGTTTTCTGGTTTTACGCTACCGCCGTATTGAATACGAACAGCTTCTGCAGCTGCTGGAGAAACAGCTTCTGCAACAACTTTACGGATGTGCGCACATACTTCGTTTGCATCTGCAGAAGAAGAAGATTTGCCTGTACCGATCGCCCAAATTGGCTCATATGCGATAACAGTAGCTTTCACTTGCTCTTCTGTTAAACCTGCAAGTGCTTTTGTCACTTGACCTGCTACTAGATCAAATGTTTTTCCGCTTTCGCGCTCTTCTAAAGTTTCACCACAGCAAACGATTGGTGTTAAACCATGTTCAAATGCTGCAAGAGTCTTTTTGTTTACTGTTTCGTCTGTTTCAGCAAACATTTCACGACGCTCAGAGTGGCCAAGTACTACGTAGCTCACTTTTAAGTCGCTAAGTGCTACTGGGCTAATTTCGCCAGTGAATGCACCATTTTTTTCGAAGTGCATGTTTTGTGCACCTACTTTTAAGTCCGTTCCTTCAGTTGCCGCTACTAAGCGCTCTAAGAAAAGAGCTGGAGAGCAAACTACTGCATCAACAGCTGAAGCTGCTGGGATTTGACCTTTTACTTCCTCTACGAAGCTAACTGCTTCAGATAAAGTTTTATTCATTTTCCAGTTACCTGCGATAATTGGTTTACGCATGCTTTGCACCGTCCTTTTTCTTTGGCTGCTACTTATTTGTCGTTAAGACAAACTACACCTGGAAGTTCTTTACCTTCCATAAATTCTAATGACGCACCGCCGCCAGTAGAAATGTGGCTCATTTTGTCAGCCATACCGAATTTTTCAACAGCTGCTGCAGAGTCACCACCGCCGATAACAGAGTATGTACCTTCTGCATCTGCTAATGCTTGTCCTACTGCTTTTGTACCTTCTGCAAATGGAGTCATTTCAAATACACCCATTGGTCCGTTCCATACAACAAGCTTAGAGTTTTTAATTACATCAGCATAAATTTCACTTGTTTTCGGTCCGATATCCACGCCTTCCCAAGTTTCAGGAATTGCATCGATACCTACAACTTTTGTTGTTGCAGTTTCAGAGAACTCTTCTGTAATTACAACATCAACTGGCATATAGAAGTTTACGCCCTTTTCTTTTGCAAGTTCCATAAACTCTTTTGCTAAGTCAATTTTGTCATTTTCACATAGAGATTGTCCGATTTCATGTCCTAATGCTTTTACGAATGTGTAAGCAAGGCCACCACCGATAATTAGGTTATCTACTTTGTCTAATAGATGACGAATTACACCGATTTTATCTTTTACTTTCGCACCACCGATGATTGCTGTAAATGGGCGTTCTGGGTTAGAAAGTGCTTTACCTAATACTTCTAACTCTTTTTCCATTAGGAAACCAGATACTGCTGGTAGGTAGTCTGCAATACCTGCAGTAGAAGCATGAGCACGGTGAGCTGCACCGAATGCATCGTTAACGAAAAGATCAGCAAGAGCTGCAAATTCTTTCGCAAGTTCTGCATCGTTCTTTTCTTCGCCCGCATAGAAACGTACGTTTTCAAGAACTAATACGTCGCCTTCGTTCATTGCTGCAACCATTTCTTGTACAGCTGGTCCGAATGCTTCGTCCGCTTTTTTCACATCTTTACCAAGAAGCTCACCTAAACGTGCAGCTACTGGAGTAAGACGCATTTCTTCTACTACTTGGCCTTTTGGACGACCTAAGTGACTTGCTAAAATAACTTTCGCACCTTGCTCTACTAAATATTGAATTGTAGGAAGAGCTGCACGAATACGAGTCTCGTCTGTAACTTTGCCATCTTTCATAGGTACGTTGAAGTCAACGCGGCAAAATACTCGTTTACCTTTTAAATCTACGTCACGAATTGATTTTTTGTTCATTGGATTTCCCTCCGACTAGTTAGGATTGACAAAACCCATTCAAAAGCTTATCACATTTGCTTCTAAAACGAAAGAAGAGAGAGAGGGAACAAACCCTCTCCCTCGTTTTGTCATTGATAACTTATAAACTTAAGAATTAAAGACCTTTAGAAGTCATGTATGCAGCTAAGTCTACTACACGGTTAGAGTAACCAGTTTCGTTATCGTACCAAGAAAGTACTTTAACCATGTTACCTTCCATTACCATTGTAGATAATGCATCGATTGTAGAAGAGTTTGTGCATCCGTTATAGTCGATAGATACTAATGGCTCTTCGCTGTATCCAAGGATACCTTTTAATTCGCCTTCAGCAGCTGCTTTGAATGCTGCATTGATTTCTTCCACTGTTACTTCTTTGTCAAGTTCAACAACTAAGTCAACAAGAGAAACGTTAGCAGTTGGAACACGTACTGCGCCACCGTTTAATTTACCTTTAAGTTCTGGTAATACTAATGCTACAGCTTTAGCTGCACCAGTAGATGTTGGGATCATGTTTTCAGCTGCTGCACGAGCACGACGTAAATCTTTGTGTGGTAAGTCTAAGATTTGTTGGTCGTTAGTGTAAGAGTGAATTGTTGTCATCATTCCGCGTTTTACGCCGAATTTTTCGTTTAATACTTTAGCGAATGGAGCTAAGCAGTTTGTAGTACAAGAAGCGTTAGATACTACGTTGTGGCTAGCTGCATCGTATTGTTCGTGGTTAACACCCATAACAACAGTGATATCTTCGTCAGAAGCTGGTGCAGAGATGATAACTTTTTTAACTGATCCACCTAAGTGTTTTTCAGCGTCTGCTTTCTTAGTGAAACGTCCAGTAGATTCTACTACGATTTCTACTCCGTAGTCGCTCCATGGTAATTGAGCTGGGTCACGCTCAGCGATAACTTTAATTTCTTTACCATTAACAACGATGCTGCTTTCGTTAGCAGATACTTCTGCATTTAAAGTTCCGTGAACTGTGTCATATTTTAAAAGGTGAGCTAAAGTTTTAGCGTCTGTTAAGTCGTTGATTGCTACTACTTCTACCTCTGGGTTGTTAAGAGCTGCGCGGAATACGTTACGTCCGATACGTCCAAATCCATTAATACCAATTTTAGTCATTTAAATTTCCTCCTTGGGGGATTATATTAAAGGGTAATACCCTTTGTTAATTGTTTCGCTGCACCTTCATCTGTAATTAGAATCGAAGTGTGCCCTTGTTTAATTACAGCCTGTATTGCTTTTGCTTTTGAAGATCCTCCAGCGACTGCAACAACGTGAGATACATGATGTAAATCTTTTAGCTGCATACCTACTGTTTGTACTTTATGAACGACATTACCTTGTTCATTGAAGTAATAACCGAAAGCTTCGCCGACTGCTTCACTTGCTTTAATTTTCATCCAATCTGCTTCTGAAGTATTTCTGCGCCGTGCCATTGTTAACGCATCACCAATTCCATGAATGACGATATTGGAAGATCGAATCAACTCAAGAACTTCTTTCACAGAAGGCTCTGTCACAATAGACGCATATGCTTCGCTACTTACATGGTCTGGAACATACAATAAGCGATAATTACTCATCGTATTTTGTGCCATCTTCGCACAAATGGTATTGGCCTCTAATTCGACACCTTCTCCAATTCCACCACGCGCTGGGACAAATAGCATATGTAAATCTTTGCAATCTAGTTGCATCATGTCCGCAGCAGCAGCTAGCGTTGTTCCTCCAGCCACAGCAACGATATTATTCGCTGTCAGATGGTCTTTTATACAAGTCACACAAGCACGGCCCATCTCCAGTTTGACCCAGGGTGATTCATCACTATCACCAGGGACAACGAAAACTTCATCCAAGTCTAATGTTTCCTTAAGTTGTTTTTCTAAAACCTTTAACCCGGAAATTTCTTTCATAAAGTCTTCCAAAGCAAGAACCACAGTTGTTCCTTCTTCTGTTAAAGTCATTCCAGAAGAGGCGACGTGAACTAAGTTTTGTTCTTTCAAAACTTGTACTTCACTTCGCAATACTCGTTCTGTCATACCAAGACTTGCAGATAAATTTCTTCTGCCAATCGGCTGCATGAGACGAATGTGCTGAAGAATTTGCATTCTCGTTTGCATAACAGGTAGCAGATCAGGTAATAATTTTTTTGTATTTTGAATCCATGAGCGCATATCTTTTCTCCTCACTGCATCGGTTCATTTTCCCTCGTGGTCACTTCGTGTCCCGTAGTGACATTTTATGTCCCACTAGGTTTAAAAAAATAATCCCTGCTACGTTTATTATTGTAACAGGAGATAGAAACTTATTCAACTCTTAACTGCATTCTTTATATAGTTTATTATGACATCTTTGTGAATGACACCGCATTCCGCCTGTTTTCCGTCAATTTCCACAACAGGAATCATAATTTGATACTTTTCTAAAAGCTCATCATCTTCATATATATCTATTTCCTCGATTTCAAAAGAATATTCATGTTGCACTTCTTTCAACAGCTGTTTTGCCTTCTCACAAAGGCCACAATCCGTTTTCGTATATAAAACAACCTTCATCTTCTTCACCTATCCAATTGTTTTTCGAAGAGAAGAAGCAGGAATATTCATTTGTTCTCGATATTTCGCAACCGTTCTTCTTGAAATAACGATTTCATGCTCTTCTTCTAACAATTTTGAAATTTTTTGATCTGAAAGTGGTTTTTTCTTGTTTTCTTTTTCTACAAGCGCTTGCATCAATTGTTTAACACGCTTTGTAGAAACAGCCTCATCTTCTGTTGTAACCACTGCGTTACTAAAAAATGACTTCATTTCAAACAATCCGTGCGGCGTTTGTACATATTTATTACGGGTAGCACGGCTAATTGTAGATTCATGTACACTTAGTTCTTCAGCTACTTCTTTTAAGGAGAGTGGTTTTAAGTACTCTGGCCCCTGCCAAAAGAAATCACGTTGTTTCTTCATAATGATTTCCATCACTTGCAAAAGCGTTTGTTTCCGTTGCTTTAAACTGCGCATAATCCACTGCACATGCTGATACTTCTCAGATACATAAGAAGCAACCTCACTTTCACTATTATGAAGAAGTGCACTATACTCTGAATGAATTTCAATCCTTGGCATGTTACGTTCATTCATTTGTAAAACGAGACGATCGCCGTCTTTTTTAACAGCCATATCAGGAACAATATAAAGCGGTTTTTCAGAGCTAAACGCAAGCCCTGGTTTTGGCTGAAGCGATGTAATACAATCAACAGCTGATTGTAATTCTTCATTATTACATTTCATAACATGGATAAGTTTCCGCCAATCTTTCTTAACAAAATACACGAAATGTTCATCCACAATCATTTCTGCCAGCTCATCTCGTTTTTGTAAGCGCTTCAATTGAAGTGATAGACACTCCTGAATATTACGCGCTCCCACCCCTGCTGGCTCTAATGACTGGACAAGCTCCATAGAACAGTCCACTACATCAATATGTGCTGCAAGTAGTTCTGCTAATTCTTCATTGGTTTCTTGTAAATAACCATTCTCATCCATGTTCATAATGATGAAAGAAGCTGCTTTTCGCTGCTCTTCATCTATTTTATAATACTGTATTTGATCTAATAAGTGTTGCTGAATCGTTGTCGAATCCACACTGTAAATTTCCATTTGATTATTAACTTGTTTGCCTGTACTTTTACTTGAGCTCTTTTTCTTCTCCCTCTCAAAGCCGCCTAACTCAATAAGGGGATTCTCTAACGATTGCTCATACAAAAACTCCGATAATTCCTGCACATTATATTGGAGCATTGTAATCGCTTGTCTTAACTCTTGTGTCATGGCCAAACGTAAGCTTTGTTCTTGTAAAAGACTTGCCTTCAATCTAATCTCCCCCTTGTTTCTATTGTACAATAAGTTTCCTAAAAGGAGAATCCTGCGCAGATACCCATTCCAAATATTATTAATTTATATGTATTAATGAAATTTACATCTTACAACTGAAAAATGGATAATATTGAAAGAAAACAATAAAAAATATATATAAATACAAGTTGAAGAACTGACATAAAACCTTTATTTTTTGAGCGGAAGAGAGGATCCGCTCAAAAAAGAAGCGGTCAGTGCCTAGCCCCGTGCCAAGTGAAAACAAAGAGAGAGACCAAATGCAGGTCACCTTTTGTTCTTCATAACGGCGACTGATACGCTTGAAAATCAAAATGAATATATAACAATCATTTTTTATAACCACATACTAATAGTAAATCTTATGAACAGATATAACAAGAAGGAAATAAAAAAGTCCTAACCTACAAATGTAAGTTAAGACTTTTTGACGCGCCCAGAGGGATTCGAACCCCCGGCAGACGTGGTACCGGAAACCACCGCTCTATCCGACTGAGCTATGGGCGCATAAACGATATATTGGTAATTATATCTTCTTATGTCAATGTACGCAACTACTATCATATAAAAAAGCTCTCCTCACTATTTCTTCAAAAACAAATCGTCAATCCTAAATTTGGTAATTATATTTTTGGGGCTACTCACAAATTATAATCATTGAATTCATATTCTTAAGGAGGCTTCATTCAATGACTGTAATTACAAAATTAAAACAAACTGTTTCTGGATTAAAAAGTGCGCAAGCAAGCTTAGAGGGGTTCGCTCTTGATACGGACAACCAACAAGCAAAACAACTTTTCCAAACAGCTGCACAACAAACACAATCTATTATTGATTCTTTAAACCCACGTGTTGATGAAGTTCAGCAAGAAGAGCCTCAATACGGACAACAATAAGTGAAAGTACTATACCATCTCATGGCACTCACTTTTTGAGAAACAGAAAAAGGATGATTCCATATCATCCTTTTTCACTCAGATTACATAAAGCAATAGAAATGGAATGATCGTAATGCGAAAACTTGGAATCATAACCGCGTTATTCGTACTACTACTCAGCTCATTTACCGGCTGTGGTAGTAGTCCATTAGATAAAAAAGTAAAAAAAGAAGAAGCGAAACGAACAGAGGAAAAGAATGGTCCAAAGTTAACGAAGATGAGTACAGAATCCTTTAATCAGTCTATCTCTCAAGAAGCAAAGAAGAAAGTACTTGCTATGGAGGAAATAATAAAAGCCACAGCCGTTAACTCCAACTTAGATCTTTACATAGCTGTCAAACCAGAGCATCACGAAAGATTCGGTTTAAAACCTCTGCGCACCAAAATCAAAAAACAATTGAGCGATGAGTATCCTACTTTCAATATTCAAGTAAGTACAGATCGAAAAATTTTCATGCTATTAGATAACCTGGAGAACAAAATTAAGAAAAAAGAAGTAAACAAGGATCAGATCAAAAAGCAATTAAAACTCATTCAATCAGAAGTGAAATCCGATACGTAATTGTACGTTTTCTAAAAGAAAAGGAAGGATCCAAATGTCCAGTAAAGACAAAAATTTAACACCTGTACAACAGGAATATAAAAAATTTGCACAACAGCGCGAACCGAAACGGCCTGTTTTAAAAAATTGTATAAAAGCTTTTTTTGTTGGCGGTCTTATCTGTTTTATCGGCCAACTCATCTCTACCTTTTATATCACCTATTTCGATTTCACTGAAAGGTCTGCAGGAAACCCAACAGTAGCGACACTCATTTTCATCTCTATGTTGCTAACTGGATTCGGTGTGTATGACCGTCTTGGACAATTTGCTGGCGCTGGTACAGCCGTACCGGTTACTGGTTTTGGCAATTCTGTTATCGCCGCATGCATCGAACACCGAACGGAAGGCTTTGTCCTTGGGGTAGGTGGCAACATGTTTAAATTAGCAGGATCCGTTATTTTATTTGGTGTATTTTCTGCTTTCGTAATCGCTCTTATTAAAACCATTCTTGTTCAATGGGGAGGCTTGTAAATGTTACAAGGACACCGAACATGGGTATTTGAAAACAAACCAGTTATCATCTCAACAGGTGTAGTCGGTGGGCCATTTGAAGCAAAAGGAAAAATCCCTGAAGACTTTGATACTCTTCATGAAGATTTATGGCTCGGACAAGATTCTTATGAAAAGGCGCATAAAATTTTATTTGAAGAAGCTTGTAGCCGTGCAACGGAAAAAGCAAGACTTCGTAAAGAAGATATTCAATTTGTACTCGCCGGAGACTTAATTAACCAAATTACACCTTCAAGCTTTGCTTGTCGTACACTTGGCACTCCTTATCTTGGATTATTTGGTGCTTGCTCTACTTCTATGGAAGGCCTTGCTCTCGGTGCAAGCATTGTAAATGCAAAAGGTGCAAAATATTTATTAACAGGTTCATCAAGTCATAATACAGCCGTGGAAAAACAATTCCGCTATCCAACTGAATACGGCGGTCAAAAACCACCTACCGCTCAATGGACCGTAACTGGTGCTGGTGCTGCGCTTTTAAGTAGTACAGGAGATGGACCGCGTGTGACATCCGCAACAATTGGACGGATTGTTGATATGGGCTTAACTGACCCCTTTAACATGGGAGGCGCGATGGCTCCAGCTGCTGTCGATACAATCGAAGCACATTTACGCGATATGCAAATTGATGCATCTCACTATGATTTAATCGTAACGGGCGACCTAGGTCATGTCGGACGTGAAATTTCCTATGATTTACTGCATAAGCACGGAACAAAAGTAAAGAGCGAGCAATTTCAAGATTGTGGATTGCTCATTTATCGGGAAGGCCAACCCGTATTAGCTGGTGGAAGCGGGGCAGGTTGTTCAGCAACAGTCGTATACGGACATTTATTAAACCGAATGAAGAAGGGTGAGTTCAAAAGGATGCTTGTCGTAGCGACCGGCGCTTTATTGTCTCCTCTTACATTTCAACAAGAAGAAACCATTCCGTGCATCGCCCATGCCGTATCGATTGAATTTGGAGGTGTAGAGCAATGATATTTTTCTGGGCTTTTGTCATCGGTGGACTCATCTGCGTAATCGGGCAGCTTATGTTTGATGTCGGTAAGCTCACGCCCGCTCACACAATGGCAACACTTGTTGTTGCTGGTGCTATATTAGATGGATTTAATTTATATGAACCACTAATCGATTTTGCCGGAGCTGGGGCAACCGTTCCGATTACAAGTTTCGGAAACGCCCTTGTTCATGGAGCAATGGCAGAAGCGGCAAAGCACGGGATTGTCGGCGTTATAACAGGTATGTTTAAAGTAACAAGTGCTGGTATCTCCGCAGCCATTATATTCGGATTTATCGGCGCATTACTATTTAAACCAAAAGGATAAGAGGTGTTCCCATGACCGTTGTTGCTAGTGTAAAAACATGTCTCGCTAGTTTAAAAGGTGCACAAGCAAGTTTAAGTACCCTTTCACAAGACGCGGCTGACGAAGAAGCAAAACGCGTTTTCCATGAATGTATGTTAGAAATGGATAGTGTTATTGCTGATTTAAAGAACAGAATTTCGATGTTAGAACGGGAAGAACCACAATATAAAGGATTTTAGGCAAACTGGAGGGAATTTATATGCCTCACATTCACATACCAGAATGGCCACTTGTCATTATACGTTCTTTATGTATCTTGATTATTTTATTCGCTATCACAAAATGGCTTGGAAAAAGACAAATCTCTCAGCTTTCTTTTTTCGAATACATAGCCGGTATGACAATTGGTGATATCGCTGCTGAAGTATCGACTGGGCTAGAACAAAACTTTTTCCACGGTGTTTCCAGTATACTTGTTTTTGCGATCGTACCTTTTTTCGCTGGACTTGCTTCTTTAAAAAACAAAACAGTAAGAGACTTCTTTGAGGGAAAATCTACTGTTTTTATAAAAGATGGAAAAGTACTCGAAGATAATTTGAAAAAGGAAAAATATACAAGCGATGAATTACTCGAACTCCTTCGTAAAAAAGATGTATTCAACATAGCTGATGTTGAATTTGCTGTATTAGAGCCAAATGGCGAATTAAACGTCTTATTGAAAAAGGATAGACAACCACTAACCGCAAAAGACATCGGACTAAAAGTGCCGAACGAAAAGGAAACACATACAGTAATTATGGATGGCAATGTACTAGATGAACCACTTTCAGCTAGCGGTCATAATCGCGCTTGGCTTCACATGGAGTTAGAGAAGATTGGAGTTGTAATAGAAAATGTCTTTCTTGGACAAATCGACTCTTACGGACAACTTACTGTCGACATCTATAATGACAAAATCCAAATGCCTTCGCCTCAAAATAAGCCATTGCTATTAGCTTCTTTAAAAAAATGTCATGCTGATCTTGAATTATTTTCTTTAGAAACAAAATCGAAATCAGCAAGTCAAATGTATAGCAAAAATGCAAAACAAATCGAACATGTTTTAAATAAAGTAACCTACCTCTTAAAAGAATAGGAAACAAAAGGACGCTTCTACGAAAAAGGCGTTCTTTTGTTTTTTGCGAATACTATACTTCTCCTATTACGTTTAAATTTATATAATTCGGTTATGATGTTGAAGATACATAAGCAGGGAATTCCAAAAACATAGCGAATAAATCATGATACAACTACATATTTTTTTGATTTAAAGTGGTTTCGTTTGACCTTTATTGACCATAATTGTATTATAAGACTAAGAAAGCTTTCAAAGGAGGAAATAACAGATGAATTTAATTCCTACAGTAATTGAACAAACAAATCGTGGAGAACGCGCTTACGATATTTACTCTCGACTATTAAAAGACCGCATCATTATGCTTGGTAGCGCAATTGATGACAACGTAGCAAACTCAATCGTTTCCCAGCTTTTATTCCTGGAATCTCAGGATCCAGAAAAAGATATTCACATCTACATCAACAGTCCTGGCGGTTCTATCACAGCAGGTATGGCAATTTACGATACAATGCAGTTTATTAAACCACAAGTATCAACAATTTGTATCGGTATGGCAGCATCTATGGGTGCTTTCCTACTTGCAGCAGGTGAAAAAGGAAAACGTTATGCACTTCCAAACAGTGAAGTAATGATTCACCAACCACTTGGCGGAGCACAAGGTCAAGCGACTGAAATCGAAATCGCTGCAAAACGTATCCTATTCTTACGTGAAAAATTAAACCAAATTCTTGCTGATCGCACAGGTCAACCATTAGAAGTTCTACAACGTGACACAGACCGCGACAACTTCATGACAGCAGAAAGAGCACTAGAATACGGCTTAATCGATAAAATCTTTACAAATCGTTAATATACTTAAAAGCGGAAGCGGCTCGTTTAGAACAGGAGGGCGTTGGAATCCCTGATTCCGAGGCGCTTTTTGCCTCGAATGAAGGGGTGAAACGACCGACTGTTCTAGCCGCTGGAGCTGGATATCACTAAAAGCGGAAGCGGCTCGTTTAGAATCGCAACCCAAAAAGGCTATCGTCACGCGCGATAGCCTTTTTTATATCGACCATTTCTCACCATATATCAGCGATTCGACACAACAAATTGACCCAACCAAAAAAGCTATCGCTACATGCGATAGCTTTTACTGTTTATTTTGCACATAAGCAGCCAACGCTTCTAAAGCAGCTTCTGCATCTGACCCTTCTGTTATAATCGTTACGTTACTGCCAGATCCAATCGCTAAGCTCATAATTCCCATTATGCTCTTCGCATTGACTGTTTTACCATCTTTCTCAATGAAAATATCAGCATGAAAACGATTCGCCTCTTGTACAAACAACGCAGCCGGACGTGCTTGCAAGCCGTTTTTTAATGCAACCTCAACCTGTTTTTGAACCATAGCTCCATTTCTCCCCTTTACCGTTATTTTTTTGCTACCGGTTCCCCCGCGCGTAATTTCTCTGCAATTTCATCGATTTTACGCAAGCGATGATTGATACCTGATTTACTGATTTTCCCCCCAGATACCATCTCGCCTAATTCTTTCAATGTTACATCTTGATAATTAATACGTAATTGTGCAATCTCGCGCAGTTTATCTGGCAAGACATCCATTCCCACCGTCTCATCAATGTAACGAATATTTTCGATTTGCCTTAAAGCAGCACCAATTGTTTTATTTAAATTAGCTGTTTCGCAATTCACTAAACGATTGACCGAATTACGCATATCACGAACAATACGAATATCTTCAAATCTTAACAACGCATTATGTGCACCAATAATGTTTAAGAACTCCGTAATTTTCTCCGCTTCTTTTAAATACGTAATATACCCTTTACGCCTTTCCAACGTCTTACTATTTAAATCAAATCCGTTCATCAGTTCACATATAGAATCATTATGTTCCTTGTATAGCGAAAAGACCTCTAAGTGATAAGATGATGTTTCTGGGTTATTTACTGAACCACCTGCTAAAAATGCACCTCTTAAATACGATCGTTTACAGCATTTCTTTTCAATCAATTCCTGCGAGATATTGCGAATAAATGAAAAGTCTTCTCTTACAATATGCAAATCCGCTAATATTTCACGTGATTTTTCAACAAGCCGAACGATATATACATTATTTTTCTTAAGTCGCATCTTTTTACGAACAAGTAATTCTACCGTTACGTCATATCCTTTTTTCAGCAATGTGTAAATTCTTCTGGCAATTGCTGCATTTTCTGTTTGAATATCAATCGAAAGACGACGGTTTGAAAAAGAAAGTGATCCGTTCATTCGAAGCAATGCTGATAACTCCGCTTTCTCACAGCACTCCTTCATCTCAAGCTTTGTCAGCTCTTTCTTTGTTTCTGATGCAAATGACACAGCCCCACCTCCTTATACGATATTTGGGAACAACAATTTTGTCCTATATGAATGAGTAGCGTTATCTCATAAAGAGATAACGCATGCTTATAACAACGAATATAAAATAGAAGCTAGTTTTAATGTATCATGTCTTACAACTTGATCATCATACTTTGCTAATTCATCTTGAATTAAACGAATCTTACTTTCAGCAAAACGATCTTCATCAACTACAACAGGTTCAGACAGCTCTTTTGCATACAGTTTACGTAATTCAGCAGGAATATCATGATTATTTACAATCGCTGTATCGATGAAAGGTGCTCCAAGATGATCATGCAAAGCTTGCACATGATCAAATGCTGTATACCCCATCGTTTCACCGGCTTGTGTCATGACATTACATACATATACCTTTTTCGCCTTTGCAGTAAGAACAGCGTCCCCGATTTTTTTCACGATTAAATTCGGTAAGATACTTGTATACAAACTACCAGGACCAAAAACAAGCAAATCAGCCCGCTGAATCTCCATCAATGTCTCAGACAGTGGTTCTACATCACCCGGTGTTAAAAACACACGATTAATCTTTTTCCCAAAATACGGGATTTTCGATTCACCTGTTACAATTTGCCCATCTTCCAGTTCTGCATGAAGCACAACACTTTGGTTGGCCGCTGGTAAAACACGCCCTCTTACATTTAACACCTTACTCGTTTCTGTAATAGCATGGAAAAAGTCTCCTGTAATCGACGTCATCCCAGCTAGCAATAAATTACCTAATGCATGACCCGTTAAACCTTCTCCGGATGTAAAACGATGTTGAAATAAAGCTTCCACAAGCGGCTCTACATCTGATAACGCAACAAGTACGTTACGAATGTCGCCTGGTGGTGGAATTTCTAACTCATCACGCAATCTACCTGAACTGCCACCATCATCAGCTACTGTAACAACTGCTGTAATATCAACAGGATATTTCTTCAATCCTCTTAATAAAACAGATAGTCCAGTTCCTCCTCCCATGATGACAATTTTAGGTTTTCTCTCTTTTTTCATCCCCTAATGGCCCTTTCTCTTCTCCACATCACGATGAGATACATGAACGATATATTCTGGTTTCAAATGTTTTCCAAGGTATTCTGCAAGCGTAACAGAACGATGTTGCCCACCTGTACATCCAATTGCAATTACAAGTTGACTCTTACCTTCTCTTTTATAATGAGGAAGCATGAAAGTAATGAGATCCGTCAGCTTTTCTAAAAATTTATGTGTTTCATTAAATTTGAGCACATATGACGAAACTTCTTCATCCAGTCCTGTTAAAGGCTTCATCTGTGGAATATAATATGGATTTGGTAAAAAACGAACATCAAATACTAAATCAGCATCAATCGGAATACCGTACTTAAATCCAAATGACATCACATTTACACGAAACGCTTGCTCATTTTCTGTTGAAAACAGATGAACAATTTTCTCGCGCAATTCTTTCGGTTTTAACTCAGACGTATCGAGTACAATATTAGCTCTTGCCTTCATGTCTGTTAATAAATCACGCTCTGCCTCAATCCCTTTTAACGGCAAACCAGTCGGCGCAAGCGGATGCGAACGTCTCGTTTCTTTGTAACGCGTTACAAGCGTGCTATCTTTCGCATCTAAAAATAAAATATGAGGAATGATCCAAGTGCGTTCTGATAAATCATCAAGCGCTCCCCATAAATGTTCAAAAAATTCGCGGCCACGTAAATCAATACCAAGTGCCACTTTATTCATTTTCCCTTTCGAGTCTGCCATAAGTTCAACAAACTTCGGCAATAACATCGGTGGTAAGTTATCTACACAAAAATATCCTAAATCTTCAAAACTTTGTAAGGCTACTGTTTTTCCTGCACCGGACATTCCTGTAATAATTACCATTTTAATATCATTATTCGCTGTCATTGTATCCCCTCCTTGACGGTTTAGCTCGGATCCAATCGATATGAAAGTAATTCAAAATCTGGTGTATATACAAACGTACCGTAGATTATTCCATTTCCTTTAATTAAATAATCAATAATGTGATAATCTCCTGGTGCCATTGCTAACTCATCAATTTTATCAAATGTATGCCAGCCAATGATGCCTTCTTCGCTTTCCAATTTGTTTTCTCCTGCAAAATCTGTCGCTAAAAAGGAGAACATCATCCATTCAGAAACAACTTTATCACCTTCTTGAATGACAAAAGTGAAGACCCCCTTTAACGCTGGGTTCTTTAAATAAATACCTGTTTCTTCACGATATTCGCGAACAACGGAATCTCTTACTGTTTCACCGCGTTCCATTTTCCCGCCCGGTGCAACCCACCAGTTCCGACGAGGTTTTTGTAATAGGAGAACTTCATTATCTTTGATTAACACACAGTTTGTTACTCTTTGCATGTTTCTTCACCTCAGCTACTTATGATGAATTTCTTCATCACATACTCATTTCATTATACTATCAAAAACACTTTGTCACAATGAAGGAGCTCCCGGCCTAAAGAAACAAAAAAGCGATGGAAATTAATTCCCATCGCTTTTGGATTACAAAATAGAATCCCTCACAATTGGCATATCTTATACGCAATATACAAAGATCAAGTCAAATCTTTTAACTCATTATTTGGTAAGAGACGTAAATCCTTATTGATCATCCACAATAATATACGCTGTTCTGATTGGCCCATGTACACCTACGACGAGATTCATTTCAATATCTGCACTATTTGACGGACCAGAAACGAAATTCACACAAGCTGGCAATTTGTCTCCCGCTTTATTTTGATGGTGAATGACTTTTGTAGCCTGGGTTAACCTTGGCACAATCGTACTTTTAGGAACAATTGCAATATATGACTCAGGAAGAAGACTAACGTGCCTTCCTTTTAATCCATCATTAAATAGAACAACGGTTCCTGATTCAGCAAGAGCGATATCACTGAACGTAATGCCAAGGTCAGCAGCTTTCGCAAATTCTATGTTCTCTTCTTTATGATCTAAGCCCCACTTACGAAAATGCATTGTACCTTCATTGCTTAAAAATTGACTGAGACCATATTCCTCAAACCGTTCATCATTAGAATACACAGCAGATTGAATATTCCATTCTGTGAGAAAAGATTGTAATGTTTCAACAAGCCTGGCCTTTGTTGTTCGCTTAACTTGTGTATGGATTACCTCGCATTGCTCTATTAATTTCAATACAAGTTCATCTTGTGTTAATCCGTCAAAAACAGTCCACTGCGGAGAAAAAGACCAGTTCGGTTTTTTTACTGCTTCCGGACGTTTTCTGCCAAGCTTTTCTGATAATTGGAATAAAAATTCCTCACGATTTTGGATGGCCATTATCGTTCTCCTTTTCACGTTTTTTAAACCAATCTCTAAACGGTTGTTTTTCTGGAACTGGAAAATCTCTCGCATCCGTCCAAGCTTTTAACGGACCGATTCCACGTTCGATCTTGTCCCCTTTTGTAAGAGGCTTTAATGCATACGGAGCGGTCTTTGCAGCAAGAGAAAATAATCTGGAGCTATTCACCGCTTTTTCAAAACCTTTCATAGCAACGTTCCAAGCCACAGGTGATTGTTTCGCTTCTTCTACAATGTGGCGGCGATGTTTAATTAATAAATCGTGTAACGGTATTTTCACTGGACACGCTTCTGTACAAGCTCCACAAAGGCTAGATGCATAAGGTAAATCTTTGTATTCATCATATCCTCCTAAAAGTGGTGTCAACACAGCTCCAATCGGTCCTGGATAAATGGAGCCATACGCATGTCCACCGATATGCCGATATATGGGACATACATTAGCCGCACAGCGAATGCACTGAAGGATACTTTGAAATTCTGTTCCTGAAATATTAGAACGACCATTATCAACAATGACTAAATGAAATTCCTCAGGTCCGTCTGTCCCACCGGGCTCGGTTAATCCTGTAATATAACTGGTTAACTTTTGTCCTACAGAACTTCGGCATAGAAGTGTTACTAATACATCAAGCTCTTCCCATGTTGGAACAATACGTTCCATTCCCATAACTGTAATTAACGTTTTCGGAAGCGTCGTGGTAAGTCTTGCATTTCCTTCGTTTGCCACGATAGAAATAGACCCAGACTCTGCAACAGCAAAGTTACATCCTGTCACCCCTACATCCGCTGTAAAAAAATCATCACGCAAATAATCCCTTACAAACCTCGCCATTTCCGTAGGATCAGATGTTCCAGTATAATCTAACTTTGTTTTAAATATTTCACAAATGTGTTCTTTATCCTTATGAAGACACGGAACAACAATATGTGATGGAGGATCGTGGTCGTTCACTTGCAGAATAAATTCGGCAAGGTCCGTTTCTAACACTTCTCCTCCAGCCTCTTCAATCGCTTCATTTAAACTAATCTCTTCCGTTACCATAGATTTTGATTTCACAATTTTTTTCGCGTTTTTCTTTTTTACAATCCCTTTTACATATTCCCTTGCGTCTTCTGCAGTCTTTGCAAAATAAACAAAACCACCATTTTTCTCAATATTTTCACTCAGTTGATACAAATAATAATCAAGGTTTTCTAATGTATGCTTTCGAATTTCTTCCCCTAAAGCTCGCCATTCCTCCCAATTCCCAAGACTCTCAGTAGCTTTTAATTTCTTGCCTCTAAGACCATCTTGCGCTTTCCTGACAGCCTGTCTCATGAATTGATCCCCTATACCTGTTTCAGCACGCTTATGAAAAGGATCATTCCCAATTTTCATTCCCATCTTTATATCCCCCCTCTTATTTTCGATCTTCATTTAATACTTGAGCAATATGCTTTACATCAATTGGATAACCATTGCGTGTTAAACGTCCTTTTATATTCATTAAGCAGCTACAATCCATCCCGATTAACAGTTCTGCACCGGTTTCCATAATATGCTTTACTTTTTCATCGACCATTTGCTCAGAGATTTCTGGCATTTTCACTGAGAATGTGCCCCCAAATCCACAGCAATCATAATTATGTGGTAACGAAACAACTTCCAGTCCCTTTACACATTTTAATAATTTTTGCGGCGGTTCCTTAATCCCCATTAATCGGCTCATATGGCAAGATGTATGAACCGTTGCTTTTTTATGAAGCTCCGCACCTAAGTCTTCTTTCCCTAATACTTCAACAAGAAACTGTGTGAATTCATATGTTTTATTTGCAAGTTCAGTAGCTTTTTTCTTCCACTCTGCTTCACTTTCAGAAAATAAACTAGAAAACTCGTGAACCATCATAGCGCAAGATCCTGATGGCGCTACAACATATTCCGAATTAGCAAAAGCTTTAATCATATGTTTTGCAGCTGTTTTTGTTTCTTTATGATAACCACTATTATAAGCAGGCTGTCCGCAGCAGGTTTGGTCTTTAGGGAAATCAACTTCACACCCTAAATCTTCAAGAATTTCCACGACATCTTTTCCTACTTCTGGATAAAAAACATCTGCAACACAAGTGATAAATATTGACACTTTCATATTTGACACCCCCAAATAAAGTAAAGTAGCCCGTCATGAATTGTACTTTTACAGGTGGTTTACTTTCCTACCAAATGTTAAGAGGCAAGATAAAGCAGAAAAGTAAGCTCAAGTAACTTTTTCACCAAAACGATCGCTTTCGTATATTCTTGGTAAAAAATACAAAAAATATAAATACAAATAACAAAAAAAGTGATTGAGAGCTATCTCTCAATCACTTTTTCTTACTAAAATACGATACAATCGCAAACCCTAAAATAAACGTAATAATAGAACTTACAATCGACATACCACCGGCTGGAATCCCAGGAAATACTACTGCAATCGATCCGATGACAAGCCCAATAATTGCAGCGAATGTTGCACTTTTAAAATGTGCTAATAAGTAGCTAATCCCTTTACTACTCACCACAAATCCAACCATAACACCTGCACCAGTGACTGCAATTAGCGGTAGGTTTAATGTTGTTAATGCATTAATCGCTGTTGGATATACACCAATGATTAATAAAATAAATGATCCGCTAATCCCTGGAAGTAGCATAGCCATACTCGCCATCCATCCTGCCAAAAATAGCCCAATTGTATTTAAAATTGTTAACGTAGTAATTGGATCTGCCGCTTTATCTGGCTTAAAGAATGCTGTTACAGCTACAAGAGCCGCTGCAACGATTAGTATAACAATATGTCCTGCTTTAAATGTTTCCTTTGCATTCGCTTCCTTCATTAACATTGGTAAAATACTTAAAATTAAACCAAGGAAGAAAAACTGTGTTGGCTCATAATGATATTCCAGCAAATACTTAATCACATGACTTAATGTTAAAAGTGCCACCGCCACACCAGCAGCAAGCGGAATTAAAAAGCCTAAATGTTTTTTCCATTCACGACTAAAGAATCCACTAATTGCCGCAAGCAATCTTTCATAAATCCCTAGTACAACAGCAATTGTCCCGCCGCTCACACCAGGAATTAAATCACTAACTCCCATACAAAAACCGCGATATATATTACGCCATTCCATACTGAATAAACTCCTCATTTCCCATAATCATTTTTTTCGTAAATTCTAGTATAACAATAACTACTTGTGCGTCCCATGAGAAATTTGACAAATATTTTACATTCCAAACGAAAAATAAAGAAAGCTACCTTCTATA
>NZ_CM000745.1:4231518-4332719 GCF_000161455.1 Bacillus pseudomycoides DSM 12442 | reverse complement strand
AATTACCTGTTTTTGTTTCCGCGAAGGAAATAGAAGAATAATTAATAGTGCATAAGCCAATTGATAAACATGCTAGTAATTTTATTCCTTTAATACTTTTTTTAATTTTCAAAAAACTCAACTCCTTTTTTAGAATAATTTTGTTGCATCAGCTAAATTACTTGTTTATGTTTCAGCGAAGGAAATAAACGAATAATTAATAGTACATAAACCAACTAATAAACACACTAGTAATTTTATTCCTTCAACATGGTTTAGAACTCTTAAAATACTCACCTCCTTTTTTAAAAAATTATATCATAAAATCTTAATTTTTGTATATTGATAAAATTTTTTCACTTACTCAAACTAGATAGTTTTTCAGCGGCTTTTCACATGTCCAACATCGTCGCAAGGTCTTTATATCGTGTCAAAACACCGTTATTTCAAAAATAACACCGATATATCGGGAGAAACGATTGATATATTTTCATCCAATTAAAAAAGCGCCCTGTAAACAGGGCGCTTCTACTTTTAAATTAACCGATACTACCTTCCATCTCAAACTTGATTAGACGGTTCATTTCAACTGCGTATTCCATTGGAAGTTCGCGAGTGAATGGCTCAATGAAGCCCATTACGATCATTTCTGTAGCTTCTTGCTCAGAGATACCGCGGCTCATTAGGTAGAATAATTGTTCTTCTGATACTTTTGACACTTTCGCTTCGTGCTCAAGTGAAACGTGATCGTTTTTGATCTCGTTGTAAGGAATTGTATCAGATGTTGATTGGTTATCCATGATTAACGTATCACATTCGATGTTAGAGCGAGAGTTTGTCGCTTTTGGTCCGAAGTGTACGATACCACGGTACGTTACTTTACCACCATGTTTCGCAATCGATTTAGAAACGATTGTTGAAGATGTGTTTGGTGCTAAGTGAATCATTTTCGCACCAGCATCTTGGTGTTGGCCTTTACCAGCAATCGCGATAGATAATGTTAAACCACGAGCGCCTTCGCCTTTTAAGATAACTGCTGGGTATTTCATCGTTAATTTAGATCCGATGTTACCATCAATCCATTCCATCGTTGCGTTTGCTTCACAAACAGCACGTTTTGTAACTAGGTTGTATACGTTGTTTGCCCAGTTTTGGATTGTAGTGTAACGGCAATATGCATCTTTCTTAATGATGATTTCTACTACCGCACTGTGCAGTGAATTTGTTGTGTAAACAGGAGCTGTACAACCTTCTACGTAGTGTACATGTGCGCCTTCATCTACAATAATAAGCGTACGCTCGAATTGTCCCATATTTTCAGAGTTAATACGGAAATACGCTTGAAGCGGTGTATCAACTTTGATACCTTTTGGAACGTAGATGAACGATCCACCAGACCAAACTGCAGAGTTTAATGCTGCGAATTTGTTGTCAGTTGGTGGGATTACTTTTCCGAAATGCTCACGGAAAATATCTTCGTTCTCTTTTAATGCGCTATCTGTATCTTTGAAGACGATTCCTAGAGCTTCTAGGTCCTCTTTCATGTTGTGGTATACAACTTCAGATTCGTACTGTGCAGATACACCAGCTAAATATTTTTGCTCAGCTTCTGGAATACCTAATTTATCAAATGTCGCTTTAATTTCATCAGGTACTTCATCCCAAGACTTCTCAGATTTCTCAGATGGTTTTACGTAGTACGTAATTTCATCGAAATCTAAGTCGTTTAAGTCGCCGCCCCATTGTGGCATTGGCATTTCGTAGAATTTATCCAGTGATTTTAAACGGAAGTCTAACATCCACTGTGGTTCTTCTTTCATACGTGAAATCTCTTCAACGATTTCTTTTGTTAAGCCGCGTCCTGCACGGAAAATCGAAACGTCTTTATCCTTGAAACCATATTTATAATCGCCGATATCTGGCAGTTTCTTCGCCATGTTGGTATGTCCCTCCTTAGATAACCTCGTGTTTAGGAACCTGTAACATTACTTATCTTCGTTTAAGCCTTTTTCTAACGCTTTCCAAGCTAATGTTGCACATTTAATACGTGCTGGAAACTTGCATACGCCTTGTAATGCTTCAATATCTCCTAAATCTACGCTGTCATCATACTCTTTTCCTAGCATCATATCAGAGAAAATTTTAGAAAGCTGAAGTGCTTCTTCAATTTTCTTTCCTTTTACTGCTTGCGTCATCATCGAAGCCGAAGACATAGAAATCGAACAACCTTCTCCTTCAAACTTCGCCTCTTTAACAATTCCCTCTTCTACTTTCATCGTAAGTTGAATACGATCGCCGCAAGTTGGATTGTTCAAATTAACTGTAACACTATCATCTAACACGCCATGGTTACGAGGATTTTTATAATGATCCATAATAACTTGACGATATAACGTATCTAAATTATTAAAAGACATTTGTGAAATACTCCTTTGTTTTCGTTAGCGCTTCAACAAATGTATCAATTTCTTCTTTTGTATTATATAAATAGAAGCTTGCACGTGCTGTAGAAGAAGCTTTTAGCCACTTCATAAGCGGTTGTGCACAGTGATGTCCTGCACGAACCGCAATGCCTTCTACATCTAATACTGTTGCTACATCATGCGGATGTACTTCATCAATATTAAATGTAACAAGACCAGCGCGATGCTTTGGTCCATAAATTGTAACGCCATCTACTTCTGATAGTCTTTCTAAAGCGTACTGCGCTAATTCATGTTCATGCTTTTCAATATTATCAAGACCGATTTCTTCTAGGAAATCAATTGCCGCTCCAAGTCCGATCGCATTACCGATAATCGGTGTACCTGCTTCAAACTTCCACGGAAGCTCTTTCCACGTAGAATCTTGTAAGTCTACGAAATCAATCATTTCGCCGCCAAATTCAATTGGCTCCATATTGTCTAGCAATTCTTTCTTACCATATAATACGCCGACACCTGTAGGCCCGCACATTTTATGAGCGGATAATGCGTAAAAATCACAGTTTAAATCTTGTACATCCACTTTCATATGAGGTGTACTTTGTGCACCGTCAACGACCATGATTGCACCATTTTGATGAGCGATTTCTGCAATTTCTTTTACAGGGTTAATCGTTCCAAGTACGTTAGACACATACATAATAGAAACGATTTTTGTATTCGGTGTAATTGTTTGACGTGCATCTTCTAATGAGATTGTTCCGTCTGGCTGAAGCGGAAGATATTTTAAAGTTGCGCCTGTTTTCTTCGCAACTTGTTGCCACGGAATAATATTACTATGATGCTCCATGTAAGAGATGACGATTTCATCGCCCTCTTTTACATTTTCACGGCCATAGCTTGCTGCTACTGTATTTAATGCAGTTGTTGTTCCGCGCGTGAAAATAACTTCTTCCATTGATTTCGCGTTAATAAACTTGCGAACCTTCTCACGTGCACCTTCATACGCATCGGTAGCTTTCGTACCGAGCGTATGAACACCGCGATGCACGTTAGAATTGTATTCTTTATAGTAACGTTCTAACGTTTCAATGACTTGAATTGGCTTTTGAGAAGTTGCTGCACTATCGAAATAAACAAGTTGTTTGCCGTTCACTTTTTGATCAAGAATTGGAAACTGTTTGCGTATTTCATGAATATCCATTAGCGAACTTTCCTTTCAATTACCTCAACAAGCTGTGCTTTTACTCCTTCAATTGGAAGCTCATTCACTACAGGTGCTAAGAATCCATGGATGACTAAACGTTCTGCTTCTTTCTTCGGAATACCACGACTCATTAAGTAGTATAGTTGTACTGGATCTACACGGCCTACAGAAGCTGCGTGACCTGCCATTACATCGTCTTCGTCAATTAGAAGAATTGGGTTTGCATCGCCGCGAGCTTTCTCATTTAACATAAGAACGCGAGAAGATTGTTGTGCATTTGATTTAGATGCACCGTGTTCAATTTTACCAATTCCGTTAAAGATAGATGTTGCGCTATCTGTTTGTACACCGTGTTTTAAAATGAATCCTTCAGAGTGTTTACCGAAGTGAACAACTTTAGTTGTAAAGTTTTGTGTTTGGTTACCACGGCCAATTGTTACTGTTTTTGTATCAGCAAATGATCCGTCGCCCATTAAGTTCGTTACATTCTCTGAAATTGTATTTCCGTCATTCATAAGACCTAATGCCCACTCAATACGGCCGTCACGTCCTACAACGCCGCGGCGGTTTACGTAAGTTGTTACATCTTTCGCTAATAGATCAACTGCACCAAATTTCACTTGTGCACCTTGTTCTACGATTACTTCTGCCACGATGTTTGCAATACCTGTAACAGTTTCATTTGCTACGTAGTTTTCTACATATGTTGCAGAACTGTTCGCGTCAGCTACAAATAATACATGGTTATATACATTTGCTTCTTCGCCGTCTACTAAGAATACAGCTTGAAGTGGTGTTTCAAGAACAACGTTTTTCGGAACATATACAAATGCACCGCCGTTGATTAATGCTGCATGAAGTGCTGTTAAACGATGCTCATCCACTTTCACGCCGTCTTTCATTAAGTACTTTTGTACTAATTCAGCATGCTCAGTTGCAGCTGTTACGATATCTGTGAAAATAACACCTTTTTCTTTTGCTTCATCAGCTAAAGAAACAAATGCAGTTGTACCTGTACGTTGTACTAGTACGCTGTTATTTTCATCAATTAAATTTTTCACTGCTTCTGGAAGTTCAGTTAAAGAACTTACAGGCTCTTGCTTAGCAGTGTGGCCTTTTCCGATAAAGTCCCATTTATCGATTTTTGTTTTATCAGGCGTTGGCATTGGAAGTTCAGTTGCTTGTGCAAGAGCTTGTAAGCGGAACTCAGTCAACCAAGCAGCTTCGTTTACTTCGCTTGCGCGCTGACGGATTGTTTCTTGATCGAAAGGTAATGTACCGATTGTCATATTTATGCTCCTCTCTTACGCTTCTTGCTCTGCTGTTTCGTCTTCAATACCTAATTCTTTTTTGATCCAGTCGTAACCTTCAGCTTCTAGACGTTGTGCAAGCTCAGGGCCACCAGATTTAACGATGCGACCGTTCATCATAACGTGAACGAAGTCTGGAGTAATGTAGTTTAATAAACGTTGGTAATGCGTAATCATTAGGCAGCCGAACTCTTCGCCGCGCATTTCGTTAATACCTTTAGATACAACTTTTAATGCATCGATGTCAAGACCAGAGTCGATTTCGTCTAAGATTGCGATTTTTGGCTCAATCATCATTAATTGAAGAATTTCGTTACGTTTTTTCTCACCGCCAGAGAAACCTTCGTTTAAGTAACGTTGTGCCATTTCTGGATCCATTTCTAGGAATTCCATGTTTTTATCTAATGTACGGATAAATTTCATAAGAGAAATTTCATCGCCTTCCTCGCGTCGTGCATTAATTGCAGAACGTAAGAAGTCAGCGTTTGTTACTCCGCTAATTTCACTTGGATATTGCATTGCTAGGAATAGACCCGCTTGTGCGCGCTCATCTACTTCCATTTCTAATACATCTTCACCGTCGATGATGATGCTTCCTTCTGTCACTTCATATTTTGGGTGACCCATAATTGCAGAAGATAAAGTTGATTTACCTGTTCCATTAGGTCCCATAATTGCGTGGATTTCTCCACCTTTTACTTCAAGGTTTACACCTTTTAAAATTTCTTTACCATCGATTGATACATGTAAGTCTTTAACCGTTAATGTAGAACCAGCCATCTCAATACCTCCATTAATCCTCTATATACATTTTAAAAATTCCTAAAACATTCACATTCTCATTTTATTCTCATTCTAATTTTATATCAAATAAAATGATATCGCAAACGCTGAGAAAATGTAACAATTTTTTCACAAATGTATATAATCATTTCCCTCACATCCTATTATGATACACTTTTCTTCTTATATATAAAGAAAAAAGGGCTAGAAATTTCCTAGCCCTTTCCTACGCCTATTCACTTACTGGAAGTACAGCGCCCTTATATTCTTTCTTAATAAAATCTTGAATTTCTTTTGAGTGTAGCACTTCTACAAGCTCTTTAATTTCTTTTCTATTTTCGTCACCTTTACGAACCGCAATAATATTTGCATAAGGAGACTCTGATCCTTCAAGAGCAATTGCATCTTTTGTTGGGTTTAATTTTGCATCAATTGCATAGTTTGAGTTAATGAATAATGCGTCACCTTCGTTGTTCTCATATAATTTTGGTGTAAGACCTGGCTCCACATCTGTTTTAAACTTCAAGTTTTTCGGATTTTCCACAATATCTTTTTCTGTCGCTTTGACGATATCTACGCCATCTTTCAGTTTAATAACGCCGCCTTTTTGCAGAAGTCCTAACATACGTCCACGCTCTGATACGTTATTACTCATAATCACTGTTCCGCCGTTTGGAAGATCTTTTAAGTTTTTATATTTCTTTGAGTAAATCCCCATCGGCTCTAAATGAATTTTCCCTGCGTTTACAAATTTGTATCCTTTTTCTTGAATCTCTTTATCTAAATACGGAATATGTTGGAAATAGTTTGCATCAAGATCTTTATCAGCTAGTGCTTTATTTGGCAATACGTAATCTTGGAATGGCTTAATATCTAATTTAATCCCTTTTTTCTCTAAGATTGGTTTCGCTTTTTCTAGAATAACTGCATGCGGTACGTTAGAGGCACCAACTACAAGTTTCTTTTCGTCTTTTCCGCCGCTACAAGCAGCTAATGCAAACACAAATACAGCAAGAAGTGCTGAAAGTAATACCTTTTTCATGTTATGACACCCTTTCTTTTTTTCAATATTCAAAATTAAAAATCTATAGGAAGTCTTCGTCTTACACGAAGACTTCTCTTTATCTTTTATCAAGACGCTTCGTGAGCAAGTCACCAAGCATTTGAATGATAAATACAATCACAAGTACAAGAATTGTTGCCATAAGCGTTACATCACTATTATTGCGCTGAAACCCTTCTAAATAAGCAAGTGTACCAAGTCCACCTGCTCCGACCACTCCAGCCATTGCTGTGTAACCGACAAGCGCAATAGCTGTTACCGTAATCCCGGAAACAAGCGCTGGCAAAGATTCTGGTATAAGTACTTTTAAAATAATTGTACTTGTCTTTGCTCCCATCGCCTTTGATGCTTCAATGACACCTTTATCAATTTCACGAAGTGCGATTTCGACCATTCTCGCATAGAACGGTGCTGCCCCAACAATTAATGCTGGTAATGCGGCACTTGCACCGAGAATCGTGTTTAGAAGAAGCTTCGTAAATGGAATAAGTAAAATGATTAAAATAATAAACGGGATCGAACGAAAAATATTTACAAACGCACCAATTACAATATTAACTGGCTTGTTTTCCCAGAGATTATCTTTTCCTGTCAGAAACAGTAGCAATCCCAAAATAAGACCTAAGACAAACGTTGCAAACGCGGCAACTGCCGTCATGTATAACGTTTCTCCCGTAGCCTCTAGCATTTTGTCCCAATCGACATTTTGAAACAAATTATCCATGTGCAATCACCTCCAGCTCGACTTGCTCTTGTTGAATCGTCGCAATTGCTTTTGCAACCACATCTTCAGCACCATTTAAGTGGACAATTAAACTTCCATACGCCCCGTTTGCCGTTTGTGCAATGTTCCCTTGCAGAATGCTTACTTCCACGCCATCTTGCTTCATAAGTTCCTGCAAGACAGGTCTTTCTACTACTTCACCAATAAATTGCAACTTTACAACCTTGCCTTCCGGATACTTCTCTGCTAAATGTTCAATTGCTTCATCCGCATCTTCAGAATCTGTTATTTGCTTAACAAAACGCTTTGTAATCTCCTGCTGTGGATTACGGAATACATCTAGTACAGGACCAGTCTCCACAATTTTTCCTTTTTCCATTACCGCAACACGATTACAAATTTTTTGAATCACATGCATTTCATGTGTAATCAGTACAATTGTTAATCCAAGACGTTTATTAATATCTAATAGTAAATCTAAAATTTGATCTGTGGTTTCTGGATCAAGTGCTGATGTCGCTTCATCACACAAGAGCACCTTTGGATTATTCGCTAATGCTCTTGCAATCCCAACGCGTTGCTTTTGCCCGCCGCTCAATTGAGATGGATACGCATCACCTCTACCTTCTAATCCAACAAGATGAATCAACTCATCCACACGCTTTCTTCGCTGCACTTTATCTACACCTGCAATTTCAAGTGGAAAAGCGATATTTTCACGTACAGTTCGTGACCACAGTAAGTTAAAATGCTGAAAAATCATTCCAATTTCTTGTCTTGCCTTTCGAAGTTCACTCCCTGTAATTGTGGAAATAACTCGATTAGCTATCGTAATCTGTCCGGAAGTTGGCTTCTCTAATTGATTAAACAATCGAATTAAAGAACTTTTCCCAGCACCACTATATCCGATAACACCAAATATCTCACCTTTCTCTATTTTTAAATTGGCGTTATCCACAGCAGTGACATCACCGCTTTTTGACTTATATATCTTCTTTACATTCTCTAATAGAATCATGGTGTATCACCCCTTTTTGATTTAAAAAGCGCAAGCGGCTTGCTCAGAACAAGAGGGCGTTGGAACCCCTGACATAGAGGCGCTTTTCACCTCGCAGGAAGGGGTGAAACGACCGAATGTTCTAGCCGCTGGAGCTAGATTTCTTAAAACGCATAAGCGGCTCTTTTTATTATTCGAACATCCTCCTCATTCAAACAACAAAAAAACCTTTCTGCCTCTAGAATGAGCAGAAAGGTTTATATGCGTATATCAACATTATCCCTTTCTCTCATCTCTCAAAGCATTTGCTTTGCAGGAATTGGCACCATTTCAACATAAAAGTTGACGGTTGCCGGGTTTCATAGGGCTCAGTCCCTCCACCTCTCTTGATAAGAGAAATCAGATTCAATTTTCGTCTGATTTGAAATTTATGAAATTGTCTATATTTTATGAATTGAATTGTATCAATATACACCCACTATGTCAACAGGAATTTTCACAAAAAACGAAACTTCGGAATATTAAGCACCTACCGGCATTGGTTTACATATATGAAACACTGATTCAAATAATAGCATCGTGCGATACGTTCCAGAATAGTGTACACGCCCATTATTAATTAAAGTTTGTAACCGAATATTCCCAGTAACTAATCGCTGTAGGTCTTCCTCCCCAAAACAAACAATTTGTTCTGTTCCCTCGGTTCCTTTCAAAATTTGTATATACTCTCTTGAGATTTGAAGTGAATAACACTCAGCTCCCAAACGGATATTAATTATTTTTTCTCCTTGCCGTAGAAGTGGCTCTAAATGATATTGGCTATTGGCATACGTTACAAATGATTGAAGCAACGAATATAATCCCATTCTAATCACATCCTTCATATCACTTTCTACTAAATACCATTCCATCTTCTTAAAGGGCAATCCTGTTACTTTCTCTCGACAAATAACGTATCACTTCTATCTTTCAGGCGTATTTCCCAAGAAATATGTCGAGGCGGCAAAAACATTGCCGCCTACTGTAATTCCGTATATAAATATTCAACTGAATGAAATGCATATATTTTCTTCATAAGTGTTCCCCGCTCAAATACGAGTAAACAAGGTACACTTTCTACCTCATATTCTCGCGCTAAGTGCGGAGCGTAATTTAAATCTAGCATTCCTATTTCCAAATTAGATATAGTAGCTTCTACAACTGTTAACATCTTCTTTGCTAATTGGCATGTTCCACACATCGGTGTATATACATATAACACTGTTTTTTCTTGGTCTGCTATTAAAGCTGTAGCTTCAGCACCTGTCCAGTCAATCACTTCTATCATTCCTTACCGTAAATATTCTGTATAAACGTCAATGTCAGCTCCCCATAATACGTTCGCTAAATGATTAGAAGGAGCAGTTGCCACTTCACGATACGAACGATCAATGTAAATATGCTCAGCTTGCGGAAATTCTTTACGAAATTGTTTTCTGAGCTTTTCACCTGCAGCATCAGCATCCACTAGCACATATACTTCTTTATCAAAAAACTGATCAATGAGTTCATCCATTTTCGACAAACCAATTGTACCATTTGTACAAACAATTTCCACTGGTTCGCGAATAATAGATTCAATCTTTCTTCTATCTGATTTTCCTTCGACAATAATGACTTTCTCTACATAGACCATATGTCATCACCCGATCACCATATACTATAAAACAACCTTACTTTAGTATATAGTATATTCGTTCTTTTCATGTTGTTTCCTGTTTATTTTTGTGAAACTGTTTAGCCCTGTTGGCTAAGGCTCTTTCGCACAGAAGGCGTTTTTTGTCTTCTTGTGCGGAAGGTTCTTAGACATGAAGGACTATGAGGCGGAGCTGGATAAAGAAAAGTGGAAGCGGCTCGCTCAGAACAGAAGGACGTTGGAATTCCTGACGTAAAGGCGCTTTTTTGCCTCGTAGGAAGAAGGGAAGCCACCGAGCATCCTTGCCGCTGGAGCTGGATTAAAAGAAAAGCGCAGGCGGCTCGCTCAGAATGTGGGGGGGATGAAGCTTCTAGCACAGAAGGTGTCCTTTTACGCAATGAAAAATAAAAAGGACAGCACATAGGCTGTCCTTTTTATCTCGACTAAAATTAGTCTTGGTTTGTCATTTCTGCGTATTGTTCTGCAGATAATAACTTCTCTACTTCACTTGCATCAGAAAGTTCAATCTTAACCATCCATGCACCTTCGTACGGAGATTCGTTAACAAGTTCTGGTTGGTCGCTTAATTCTTCGTTTACTGCCACAACTTTACCACTTACAGGTGCGTATAATTCAGAAACTGTTTTAACAGATTCTACGCTTCCGAATGGCTCGTCAGCTTCAATTGTTGCACCTACTTCAGGAAGTTCAACGAATACGATATCGCCTAACTCACTTTGTGCAAAATGAGTAATACCGATAACAACTTCGTTGCCTTCAGTTTTTACCCATTCGTGTTCTTCAGAGTAACGTAAATGATTTGGAATGCTCATGACTGTACCTCCAGTGAATGTATTAATTATGTAAAAATACCTTATTGGTACTTTTTCCACACACTTTCAAACTGCTCTTCGTTAAAACCAAGTGTTACATTCGTGCCATCTGTTACGATTGGACGTTTAATCAACATGCCATCAGATGCTAATAGCTCAAACATTTCGTCCTCACTTGCATCTTTTAACTTATCTTTTAAGCCAAGTTCACGGTAACGCATTCCACTTGTATTAAAGAATTTTTTTAATGGCAATTCACTTTTCGCATGTAAATTACGCAAATCTTCTTTTGATGGTGGATTTTCAACAATATGAATCATTTCATATGCTACATCGTTTGCCTCAAACCATTTTTTTGCTTTTTGACATGTTCCACACTTTGGATATGAATAAAATGTTACTGCCATAAATTCACCTACTTTTTACTAACCTTTACCTTTATCATATAGAAAACGTTTTATTATTTCAAACGATTCTTCTCCAAACTTTAACTTATTTCGCGACAATTTTCTTTTATCCTGCAAATTTTCCTTATTTTCCGCCATTTAAAGAAAAATAATATATAAAAAAATAAATATAAAAATTTCCCCTCTTCATTCATTATGTATCATTTAGACCGAACATACATCTTAAACAAACGTTTATTTAAATAACTAAAAAATAAAAAGCCCCTAGTCCGGAGCTTCTCAATGCCTGCTCAAATAATCTGCAATCGTTTGAAATACGTATATATACATATTATGAATACTTTGCTCCGAAATCGTATCATTGTATAAACCAGTGCCCCAATACTGCCCTTCACTACTTCCTAGATTTACAAATCCTTGTGTATACATCATTGCTTTATCTGTTGGTGCATTGTTATAATCCAAATCTTTTTCTATAAAAATCAAATATGGCTTATCCTTTAAACCGATAAAAAACACTGGCTTTTTTAATCCTAAAAATAGCTCTGTATATTTTTCTTCTGATGCTTCTTGAAAATATTCTTTCATAACGAGAAATCCGTCGACTTTCTCTGATTTCTCTTTTATCTGATCTAAATTCACCTTCACAAACTTTATGTTTCTAAATGTATCCTTTGGCGCCTCACCGATAACTCCAATTACAAGCGCTCTCCCGCTATACTCTAAAGCAGATGGCACATCCTTATTCTTTGCACATCCAGCTCCCACGAGACATAACAATATAAGAACCAACAAAACAAGCAAACGTTTCATATCTCATCCTCCCATTAAAAGTCAAGTGACAAAAATGTAAGGTTAATACAAAAAAATGTAAGTGAAATCGATAGCCCATTTTGATTTTCTATATTATAATCAACTGGATTTACTTACATTACTAAACACTAGGAGATAGTCATGAAAAAATATAAACTTTCATCTTTTCTTCCATTAAGTTATATACTTCTACTCGTACTCGTAAGTCCCCTTTACGATGTACTGAATAAATCTGGTGTTCATGCTGTTGATGTTACAACAGTAGTTGATGATTGGATTCCATTTGTGAAGGCATTTATTATTCCGTATTTAATTTGGTTCCCATACTTATACGGCGCACTCATTTATTATTGCTTTAAAGATCGAAAACAATATTATGTAACATTAAGCAGCGTTATCCTAGGAAAGCTTACGTGCTTTTCGATTTACTACTTTTGGCAAACAACCGTACCACGTCCAACAGTAGTAGGGACAGATGTATTTTCTGACTTAGTTCGCTATATATATAGTATTGATCAACCTGTAAACTGTTTTCCTAGCATCCACGTTCTCACAACATTTGTGATTATGTTAGCGGCTTATAAGCGAAGAGAACAGCACAGATGGGAATATTACATTCTTACTTTCTTTGGCTCACTTATTATTTTATCGACGTTATTTACAAAGCAACATGCCTTCTTAGATGCCGTTTCCGGTATGGCAGTTGCAAGCACGCTATACTTCGGTGTGCAGCTTTTACTAGTAAACCGAAAAGACACAATTACAATTCCTGCGAGACAAACCTATAAAATGTAAACAAAAAAGCAGACTATGGCTTCTTCAGTCTGCTTTTATCTATATAAAGGAGATTTTCAATTGTAACTTAAGATTGCGGCACAGTCATATCGCCAGAATGAATACGGCCGGCTTTTTTTAACGCGCTGTAAAGTATATAAGAAACAGCTACTGGGATTACGATATAAGTGATGACCATTGCTGGTACAACACCGAATCCTTGGCTGGAAATTAAGTTAATTGGTGCAATAAGAGAGCTTAATCCAAGACCTGCAATTTCTTTACCTGCTTCCAGGTGGAAAATCAGTGCAGAAACAGGACCCACAATGGCGCTAGCAACGACAGTTGGGACGAGAATCATTGGATTTTTAGTAATGTTTGGCAACTGTACTTTCGGAGTACAAAGTGCTTGTGCTAAAATACCACCTAAATTGTTTTCTTTTGCGGAGATAACAGCGAATCCGATAAATTGAGCGACACATCCTGCAAGTGCTGCGCCGCCTGCAACACCGTCTAGGCTAAGTGCAATTGCTAGAGCTGCTGATGAAGCTGGAGAGATAAGTAATAGCCCCCAAACAACCGCAAGCACGATCGAAGCAATAAATGGACTACCAGCTGAGCTGTCTTTAATAAATGCGCCAACTGTATTTAATACAGGACTAATATTTTGAGATAACCAAATACCAACTATACCAGACCCTAATATTGCTGCAAATGGAACGAGCATCATATCTAAAGCAGTTTTTCCGCTTAATCTTTTACCGATATAAACCGCTAGAGTTGCTGTTAATAACGCACCAATTGGTTCACCAGTTTTAATAATTAAGCCGGCTTCAGTCATCGAAATCGACCCTGCTCCAATCGCTCCGGCAACCATCGCTGAGAAAATGACAAGTCCGTTTGCCCCAAGCATGAAAGCAATCCCTGCTCCAATTGCTGGTGCCATCAGTGATTTCGCAACAACTCCAATTGTAATTAACATCGGAATATCAACAATTCTTCCTATATTTTCGATAAGTAAACCAATTCCAAGGGATACGAAAATACCTTGTGCAATTCCGGCAGAACCTTTAAATACACGAGACATTATATATTCCTTCATCTATTTCACCTTCTCCTAGTTTAGTAACCAGTTGTTTTCATATAGTCACGTAAAACATCATTTGATTGTGCAAATCGGTCTTCTTCAGCTTCTGTTAAGTTTAGTTCTACAACTTCTTTTACACCATCTCTTGTAATAATTGCTGGTACACCTGTACAAATATTATATTCGCCATATTCACCATCTAAAATTGCTGAAACAGCAATCACGCGGTGATCATCATTAAAGATAGAACTTGCAATATAAGCGAGTGAGTTACCAATTCCATAATAAGTAGTACCCTTACGTTTATAAATTTCCCAACCAGCTTTAGCAGTTTTCTCAACAATTTCATCTAAATCGATTTCACCGAAACGTTCTTTTTGCTCTTCTAAAATTTGCAAAATTGGTTTTCCACCAACTGTTACGTGAGACCAAGCAACCATTTGTGAATCACCATGCTCACCTAATGAGTAACCATGAATGCTACGAGGGTCTACTTCAAGCATTTCAGATAAAATTGTTCTTAAGCGTGAAGAGTCTAATGATGTACCTGTACCAAGCACACGATTTCTTGGTAAACCAGATAATTTCCAAACTTGATAAGTAATAATATCAACTGGATTCGATGCAATTAAGAAGATACCGTCAAATCCGCTTTCCATTACACCTGCTACAACACTTTCCATAACTTTCGCGCTTGCTCCTAAAGTATCCAAACGACTTTGTCCTGGTTTTGGAGCTGGACCCGCTGTAATAATAACAATGTCCATATCTTTGCAGTCCTCATAATCGCCTGCATACACTTTTGTTCTTGTATTTGTAAAGTTAATGCAGTGTGATAAATCCATCGCTTCTCCAACTGCACGTTCATGATTTATATCAATTAATACCAACTCTTCACAGATACCTTGATTCACAATTGAATACGCACAGCTTGATCCAACTAATCCAGTACCAATAATTGCGATTTTTCTTGTGTTTCTATTCATAAGAACCTCTCCTATGTAATTATGTAATGTTTTTGTTTGTTCTTTACACTTTTTATTATAGTGATTCTCACTGTAATAACCATGGATACTTTGTGAAACATTGAGCAATCTTTTGTACTTTTTGTGACATACCTTACAAACTTTTCGTCATATTTGTTACAACTAAAAAAATATTTTATACTTGTTTATTGATATATATATAAATAAAAAAGCGAGTGAATTATCATCTGATATTCACTCGCTTTTTTTATTCATTACTGTGCGCTTAATTGACTTTTCAGCTGCTGAACAACCGTTGGATTTGCAGGAGCAGCTGGCTTATAATGTCCTTTTTGTAATGCATATTTATATACACTACGTTGTCTCATTTCATCCTGATTTCGAATGTGAATCAGCGTTTGATGTAACTGTTCGTTATTTGACTCTGCTATGTAATTCGCATAACTAGTCAAACTAGCATTTAATTCCGATAAATAATCGTTAACCATATCTTTTTCATTCATAATCGATACCCTCCTAGCCTAAAAAGGACATTAATTGTTGTTTTGTATTTCTTGCAGCTTGTGCATCTTGTTGTAGCATTTGTTTCAATTGAGGATCTGTACACTGCTGCGCATACTGATCTAGTTTATTTGCAACTGTCGCATGTCCTCCAATAAGATGACGTAAATTTTCAAGCTCAAGCTCTGTTAAGTTTGGCATAATAAAAACCTTCCTTTCTTTAGTCATTCAACATTTAGTATTTATTCCTTTTCGGATTGTATGCATGTAAAGTGAGGGTATAAGATGATGATTCACTAAAAAATAAAAGGTTCATTCTTAGTAAAGAATCCTCTAAATTATTGAGGGACCTTTTCAATTCCCCCCCCACATCACTTCATCTCCCCATTTCTTTACACCTTTCTCGCTAAATTTCGCTCAGCTTCTTCAATCGCTCGTTGCATACGTAACATCGGATCCTCAATCATCTTTCCGTGCCCTGTCGCCAATACAGACGGTTTATATCGTAGCAGTTTCTGAGCGCTCTTTAATGCTGTTTTTGCATGCCACGTTCCAAACACAGGAAACGGAAAGAGCCACTTAATCTGGCCAGCCACCGCAATCCCTCCCCTTGTTTGAAATGCGTCTCCAGCAATCAATGCATCATTTCTTGTATCCAAAAAGGCCATCGAACCCGGTGTATGTCCTGGTGCCATAATTGCTAAAAGAGAACCAACTTGATTTCCCTCCTGCAGAAGCACATCTGGGATCGTCTGTATTTTTTTAGATACTCCAACTTTTATTGGAACGTTCGCTTCCCCTTGCTGCAATGACATGTCTCCTTCAAGCAAGCGGGAATCTCTTTTTGAAATATGAACAGGAACATCAGGAAGTACCTGCTTCAGCGCATCAATTGCACCTACATGATCATCATGTACATGTGTTATAACAATGTTCGTAATTGGTTTTCCGATTGTTCGAGCTGATTCTAAAATCTTCTTTGCACTAAACGACAATGCTGCATCAATTAAAGTTAATCCTTTTTCTTCTTCAACGAAATAGCAATTGATTGGAAATAGATTTGGAAAAAATGCTAATTGATAAATTGTACTTTTATGTATCATTCGCATCTCATTCATCCTTTCTAATCAAACATAACAAAAAGAGCTGTTTACAAATTAATATGTAAAACAGCTCTTTCTCATCTAATATCTTTTTCTCAAAACTAAAATAGATAATGAATAGGAGCATAATACTCCTGCCAATAAACATGCATTCGCTAATTTATACTGTTCACTCGTTAATGAATATAGGTTACCGATTAGAAAAATAATTAAATACGAAAGTAAGAATACAAATAACGAGATTTTTGCAGCATTTCCTGTAATTTGATCCCCTCTCTCATCATTTCCCTCTTTCTTTTCAAAACGTGTTGAATATAACACCCCAATTAACCCTGCGATTGATGCGACCATTCCTATTGCTATTATCATTCCATTTCCCCCTCTATCGTATATTGAAAGACTTCATGAAACTCCTTACCAAGAACATGAGCAATTTCAAAAGCTAAAATAAGAGATGGATTGTATCGATTTGCTTCAATAGAAGCTATTGTTTGCCTACTAACGCCCACGCGATTTGCTAATTCCGTTTGTGACCATCGCTTCTCTGCTCGAAGTACAATCAGGTTATTTACTAAACTTCCTCTTTGATTCATAGCCACCTCCACTTTTTACATTATTTTCTATATTTTTATTGTAATTTATTTTTAACATGTTGTGAATTATTTTTAACATTTTTATAATACAAAAATTCGTCAGTTAAAGTAATAGCAACTTAGTACAATAGAAATAAAGTAAAACCAAACTAAAATATCTGTAAAGTAGGTGCTATATGAGTTGGAATACAATCAAAACAAAAGAAAATATTGAAAACCTCCTTCATTTATTTGGAGGCTTTCACGATAGTTGTTTGAAAGAATTATATTTGTGGACAGATAGCTGTGTAGATGAGAATTTATCTATGAGGGTATTATCTGGTACAAACGTAAGAATACTTTTTCAAAGACAGTATGAGAACCCCTCCGCAATAGAGTTACTCGTTGAAGGTGTTACACAATTTCATTTAACTCCGCCTCCTGAAAATCATGATTCAACCATTTTCGGTGCATCTCTTCTATTACAAAACAATTTATTTTATTGGGCAGATGATATTGGCTGGAAGCCTAACGAGGTTACACAATATGAAGTAAGTTGGATTGCTGCGAAAAGTGTAAAGTGGAGAGATGCTAGTTCGTGGATGGGAGATAAAATGCGATACGGAGTAATTAGTGAAGATTAGTTTAACAAAACTAAAAAAAACAGTAGCCACAAACGTGACTACTGTTTTTAATTACTCATTAAACTGTATAACGCTCATCCTCTAACACTTTCGCAGCAATTTCACGTTTCTTCGGAATTACGTTAAGCGGTGTGTGACGTGTGAATTTGCGAAGCGCTGATAACATCATGCGCAGCATATCACCATTTTCAACTGCAATAATTGTTTCTTTCGCATCTGCTTCGATTTGGTTGAACGCTTCTTGGCAGAATACTTCAGTGTACAATACTTTTTGTTTATTCTTTTCAAGACCAGTTGCTTTGATTGCTTTTTCTGTACGAAGAACAGCTGATTCCATTGCGTATAAGTTGCTTACGATATCTGCAATGTTAACAAGAACTTCTTGCTCTTTATCTAATGCTTTACCGTATTTTTGAACAGCTAATCCAGCTACCATTAAGCCGATTTTCTTCGCGTTATTTACTAAATATTTTTGAAGTGCTAATGGCTCATCGCCTACTTCTTCAGGCATCATCATCATTAACTCTTCTTGTAATTTTTGCGCTTTTTGAAGAAGTGGTAATTCACCTTTCATCGCTTTACGTAAGAACGTACCTGGTACGATTAAGCGGTTGATTTCGTTCGTGCCTTCGAAAATACGGTTAATACGAGAATCGCGGTACATTCTTTCAATCTCATACTCTGCCATAAATCCGTAACCACCATGAATTTGCACGCCTTCATCTACTACATAGTCTAATACTTCAGAACCGAATACTTTATTCAACGAGCACTCAATTGCATATTCAGCAATAGAAGCTGCTACAGCCTTACCATCTTTTACTTGCTCTTCTGTTAATGTGCTCATATGGCTTTCAAATAAACCAACTGTACGATATACAGAGCTTTCTGCTGCATAAATTTTCGCTGCCATATTTGCAAGTTTTTCTTGAATTAATGGGAAGCGAGCGATTGGTTGTTTGAACTGTTGACGCTGATTTGCATATTGTGCTGAAATTTCTAACGCACGTTTTGAAGAACCAACTGTACCAACACCTAATTTGTAGCGGCCAATATTTAAAATGTTGAAAGCGATAATATGACCTTTACCAATTTCACCAAGTACATTTTCTTTTGGTACTAATGCATCTTCTAAAATTAATGTACGAGTAGAAGAACATTTGATACCCATTTTCTTTTCTTCAGGGCTTGTAGATACGCCTGGATATTCTTTCTCTACGATAAACGCTGTGAAGTGCTCACCATCAACTTTTGCGTATACAACGAATACATCAGCGAAAGCAGAGTTTGTAATCCATTGTTTTTCACCATTTAACACGTAATGCGTTCCTTCTGCATTTAAGCGTGCTGTTGTTTTCGCACCTAATGCATCAGATCCGGATCCTGGCTCAGTTAATGCGTATGCAGCTAATTTTTCACCTGTTGCAAGTGGCGGTAAATATTGTTTCTTTTGCTCTTCATTACCGAATAAAACGATTGGTAAAGATCCGATACCAACGTGGGCACCGTGTGTAATTGCAAAGCCGCCAGCGCGAGAAAATTTTTCTGCAATTAATGCTGAGCTGATTTTATCAAGACCGATTCCGCCATATTCTTCTGGTACGTCAGCGCCTAATAATCCAAGCTCGCCAGCCTCTTTTAATAAACGAACAGAGCGATCAAACTCATGTTGCTCTAAATATTCAAGCTCTGGTAGAACTTCATTTACGATAAAGTCCTCTGTCGTTTTCGCTATCATTTTATGCTCATCGCTATAATCTTCCGGTGTAAATACTTGATCAATCGTAATCTCATCAACTAAAAAGCTACCGCCTTTAACTGCATTTCCCACTGTTTTTTCCATGAAAATTTCCTCCTTCATATTTTCATAAGCCACTTCTCTCACTTTGAGAGAAGCTGGCTCTTCCTTTATTTTTTATACCCTTTAGTCGTTTCCACTCTTCGTCAGGGCCTCCAACGTCCTCTTGTTCTGAGCAAGCCGCCTGCACTTTTTTATAGTAGTTCAAACACCCCAGCAGCTCCCATACCGCCACCAATACACATTGTTACAATACCGAATTGCTCATTGCGGCGTTTCATTTCATGAATAAGAGATAATGTTAATTTTGCTCCTGTACAGCCAAGCGGATGACCAAGTGCGATTGCACCGCCGTTGACATTGACTTTTTCTTCATCTAGACCAAGCTCACGAATAACTTGGATCGATTGAGAAGCAAATGCTTCATTTAGTTCAAATAAGCCGATATCAGATAGCTCTAATCCTGCTAATTTTAACGCTTTCGGAATCGCTGCGATTGGTCCAATTCCCATTACTTCTGGTGGTACACCAGCTACTGCAAAGGAACGGAATTTCGCAAGTGGCTTCATGCCATCGCTCACTGCTTTTTCACGATCCATAAGAAGTACTGACGCTGCTCCATCACTCATTTGTGAAGAATTACCAGCAGTGACAGAACCGCGAACGTTAAATGCTGGACGCAATTTTCCTAAGATATCTAATGTTGTGTCCGCTCTTACGCCTTCATCTTGTGAGAAGATAATTTTTTCTTCTTGAATTTTGTTATTCGCTGCAATAGTGCGTAGCATTACATCCACAGCTACTGTTTCGTCAGCAAACTTCCCATCAGCTAACGCTTTCGCTGCACGCTGATGACTTCTTACTGCGAATGCATCTTGCTCTTCACGGGAAATTCCATATTTTACAGCAACTTGCTCCGCTGTGTGTCCCATGCCCATATAATATTCTGGAGCCGCTTCTACAAGTCGGCTATTTGGGCGAACAACATGCCCCATCATTGGAACTAAGCTCATAGACTCTGCTCCGCCAGATAATACTGCTTCTGAATGTCCTAACATAATGCGCTCTGCACCGTAAGCAATACTTTGCAGTCCTGAAGAACAGTAACGGTTAATTGTAATAGCTGGAACATCATAAGAAAGCCCTGCTAATCCGCCGATATTACGAGCCATATTTAAGCCTTGCTCTGCTTCTGGCATCGCACAACCGAAAATTAAATCATCAATTGGCCCTTCATAATTATTCGCACGTTTTAACGTTTCTTTTACTACTAATGCCCCTAAATCATCAGGTCGAACTGTTTTTAATGAACCTCTCTTTGCCTTACCAATTGGTGTTCTTGCTCCCGCAACAATGACAGCTTCTCTCATGAACGATATCTCCCCTCGTTATTAGTTACGTAATGGCTTTCCTTTTACAAGCATGTGCTGCATTCTTGCTTGTGATTTCATCTCACTTACTAAACTGATAAATGCTTCACGTTCCACATCTAATAAATACTGCTCATCAACTTCTGTTCCGTATGGTACTTTTCCGCCGGCAATGACATATGCGAGCTTTTTCGCAATGTGTAAATCATACTCGGAAATATAACCAGATAAATGCATTGCTTCAGCTCCAAGTAAAAGCGTTGCATATCCTGTCTCACCAACAACCGGTATCTTTTTACGAATCGGTGCTTTGTAACCCGCTTCATATAAAGCCAGTGCTTTTTGTTTTGCATCATATAGTAAGTGATCACCATTCACACTAATACCATCTTTATCGCCTAAGAAGTTGCGAGAAACAGCCTCTTGCGCTGATGTAGATACTTTTGCCATCGCAACTGATTCGAACACTTTATTCGCAACCTTTTGCAGGTCAAACTCCACACCGTTTGCCATTTTGTTTAAATGTTTAATATATAGTTCTTTGTTACCGCCACCGCCAGGGATTAAACCAACGCCGACTTCTACTAATCCCATGTACGTTTCGCTAGAAGCTTGAATGCTAGCTGCTGGTAAGCAAACTTCTGTACCGCCACCAAGCGTCATACCATATGGCGCTGCAACGACTGGCTTAGAGCTGTATTTAATTTTCATCATTGCGTCTTGGAAGTTTTTCACGACCCACTCAATTTCAAAGTAGTTGTCATCTTGTGCTTCCATTAAGATCATCGCAAGGTTTGCACCAACGCAGAAGTTCTTCGATTGGTTTCCGATAACAAGTCCTTTATAATTCTTTTCTACTTCGTCAACAGCGTAATTAATCATTTGCGTAATATCCATACCAATCGCATTGCTCTTCGAATGGAATTCTAAGCAAAGGATGCCATCACCTAAATCAATTAAGCTCGCTCCGCTGTTTTTCTTTAACACGCCATTTTTCTCTTTTAATTGCTTAAGAGAAATTGCTTTTTTATTACGTCGGATAAGCTTATATTCACCGTTATCGTAGTAATAGCTTTCACCATTATCATGTTTATAGAAAGAACCAAATCCTTTCTCTAACATGTCTTTTACCCACACAGGAACAACTTGGCCGTTCTCTTCCATCTTTTGAATGGATTTTTCTACGCCAATTGCATCCCAAACTTCAAATGGACCTTGCTCCCAGCCAAATCCCCATTTCATCGCTTGATCAATTGCGACAATATCATCTGCGATTTCTTTATGAAGCTTCGCAGAATATAAAAGAGTTGGCGTGATAATATTCCATAATAGCTCTCCTGCACGATCCTTCGCATATACAAGCGCTTTCAATTTGTTCGCTAGTCCTTTTTCTTGTTTACTTAACTCTACGGATGCGGCTTTTAATTTCTTACGCGCTTCATATTCCATCGTCTCAGGATTTAACTCTAAAATTTCTTTTCCTTGTTTTAAGAAGAAACCTTGACCTGTTTTACTTCCAAGCCATTTTTTATCTAGCATGTCATGCATGAAAGCTGGTACTTTAAATACATCTCTTTCTTCTTCCTGCACGTTTTCATATACATTGTTCGCAACATGAACAAATGTATCTAACCCAACAACATCTAACGTACGGAACGTTGCACTCTTTGGACGACCGATTAATGGGCCTGTTACAGAATCAACTTCCCCAACGCTATAGCCACGCTTGATCATTTCTTGCAACGTTACAAGTAAACCGTACGTACCGATGCGGTTCCCAATAAAGTTTGGTGTATCTTTCGCAATAACAACGCCTTTTCCAAGAACGTCTTCGCCAAATAATTTCATGAAGTTTAACACTTGTGGATCTGTTTCTTTTGTCGGTATAATCTCTAGAAGTTTTAAATATCGTGGTGGGTTAAAGAAATGCGTTCCTAGGAAATGTTTTTGAAAGTCATCTGAACGCCCTTCTGCCATTTTCTCAACGGAAATACCTGATGTATTTGAGCTCACAATAGAGCCAGCTTTACGAACAGCATCTACTTTTTCAAATAGTTTCTTTTTAACATCTAAGTTTTCAACAACAACTTCGATAATCCAATCTACATCAGCAAGGCGCTCAATGTCATCCTCTAAGTTTCCTGCCTCAATCAATGCCAGATTACCTTTCACTGTAAGAGGAGCTGGCTTTTGCTTTACTAATTTTTGCAGTGCCCCGTTACTAAAACGATTTCTCACACTTTTATGTTCTAATGTAAGCCCCTTCGCTTCCTCTTCTTTCGTAAGCGCCTGTGGTACAATATCAAGCAATAATGTTGGTATACCGATATTGGCTAAATGTGCAGCAATCCCTGAGCCCATTACGCCAGAACCGAGAACAGCAGCCTTTTTAATTTGGAACATCCATTTCTCCCCCTATTCTTGAATGAATGCTCATTCAATTTTTCGACATGCGTCGCAATCAATGAGTGAGCCTCTACTAATAAATATATGATACTGTTTAAATTTTCGCAATATATTTATTGATAAAATTTTCTGAAATAAATACTTTTCTTTTGTTTGGGTACTCTATAATTGTGTATTTTCTTGATAAAATACGCTTTTCCCTTTTTAGAATTTGACAAAAATGGAGGAATATATATGGCTAGACTTAAGAAAGACCCTTCAAAAGCAGGTGTTAGTGCAGCGAGTGTAACAGGAAATGCAGGTCCAGTTGATCGCGGCATCGAAAAAGGACGCCAAGGTAATAACCAGCAATACAAAAAGCACAACATGGGCGAAAAATAACGCTATATGCGCTTGTTCAAAAAGGAGGATAAAGAGAGCCGAGCAGTTCGAGGCGCGGAAGCCGGGAGGATACGGAGTGTAGGTGGAACTACATGAGTACCGGACTGGCGACGTAACGAAGAAATGCGACAGCTATCTTTACCGGACTTTTTGAACTTCCTCTATATTTTTGGGCAGAAAACGTGGCATAATGAGTATTGGGCTGCTTTTCTGCCCAATTTATTTGTACATAAGGAAAGACAAAAGAGGGACTGCATAATGAAACGAACAATAATCATGATTGTGATGATTGCTACACTATTTACAAGTATGATTTTCTTTTCTTACACAAAAAGGCAAAAAGACGTAAGAAGTAATCAGCCTGATATCACAGGAAAATATGGTGTTACAATCGATGCAAATACGGGGGAAGTTTTGTACGGAAAACGGGAAGAAGAACGTTCTTATCCAGCAAGTGTAGCCAAAATGATGACAACCATTCTGTTACTAGAGAATGTAAAAGAAGATGAGGAAATTACTATCACAGAAAATGCGATAAAAACGGAAAGTCAGAGTGCGAAAATTAAGCTTCGTGCTGGTGAAAAATTAAAAAGAGACGAGGCATTAAAACTGATGCTTATCATCAGTGCCGATCCAATTGCTGAGTCTATCGCAGAACATATTGCAGGATCAAAAGAGAAGTTTGTAAAAATGATGAATGCAAGAGCGAAAGAACTCGGAACAAAACATGCAACTTTCAAAAATGCGAGCGGGGCTGACGCACTCGGCAATAAGGTTTCCCCTTATGACATCGCAATCATTACAAAAGAAGCATTAAAATATCCGATTGTGCTAGAATATATGAACACAACGCGTACAACATTGCATACTTCACAGCGCGCTCCCAAAATTGCAAACTATGGTCGTGAAGAACTTTACAATGATCCATATGCAATTGGAAGTAAAAGTGGTTTATCCGCTTTAGGACAATATACTGTCGTAACAGTCGATGAAAAAGATGGAAAGCGTGTTATTAACGTTGTACTTTCTTCTACTCGCACTCAGTTATATCCAGACACAAAAAAAATGGCACATTACGCATTTAAACAATTAAAATAACCAAGGAGTATTTAGCTCCTTGGTTATTTTTTGACCATTCCTTTTAAAACGAACGCAACGTTTGCTGGACGTTCAGCTAAGCGGCGCATGAAATAACCATACCAGTCATTTCCATATGGTACATAAACACGCATTTTGTAGCCTTCTTTAACAAGTTCAAGTTGACGTTCCGTACGAATACCATATAACATTTGGAATTCAAATTGATCACGTGAAATATTATATTCTTCGGCAAGTTTCTTCGTATATTCAATAATTGCCTCATCGTGTGAAGCAATAGCAGTATAATTTCCATTTAATAAGTGCATTTTAATAATTTTTTTATAATTTTCATCTACATCTTTTTTGTCCGGGAATGCCACTTCTTCTGGTTCTTTATAAGCCCCTTTTACAAGACGTAAATTAGGACTATATGCATTTAAATCTTCGATGTCTTTTTCTGTACGATATAGGTAAGCTTGAATAACAGTACCGATATTATCGTATTCAGATTTTAATTGCTTAAAGATCTCAATTGTTTTTCCGCAGCGTGTATAGTCTTCCATATCAATCGTAACAAACACACCGTTTTCTTTTGCAGCCTCTAAAATGCGGCGCATATTATTCATTACGATTTCATCTGAGATGTCTAACCCCATAGAAGTCATTTTTAAAGAAAGCTGTGAATCAAGTTTTTCACGTCCAATTGCACGGATTGCTTCAATCGATTGGCTTGCCATTTCATTTGCTTCTGCTTCATTATCAACGAACTCACCTAAATAATCGATTGTCACACAAAGCCCTTGTTGATTTAATTGTTTAATAGCTGCAGCAGCTAAATCAATTGTCTCCCCTGCGACAAAGCGCCCTGCACCAAAGCGTAAACCGTACTTCTTAGCCAGTTTTGTTAGCGCTTTATTTTTTGACAAGAAAAGAAACGAATTTCGCATTAATTGTTCCATGTAATTCACCCCTATGACTGTACTTTGTCTGTTTTTTACCCCTCTTCAAAATTATATCACTCTTTAAAATTATTTGATACAAATAATTATTTAGATAATTTATAAAATACTATAAAAATATTCAAAAGCCCATATTCTCGCTTTTAAATATCCATAAAAATTTTTCGACATTTAAAATAAAACTAGAAAAACAGGTGAACAACTAGTCTAAAATAAAAATTCGACAATACTCGTCATACCTCTTACTTCTCTTTATAAGTTATACAAAGATATTAATACGACTAAAAATGAATACAAATATAAAATCCTGAGGTACTTAGTTCTCTCCCATAGAAAATCAAGTGCAAAAGGTAGGGGGGATTTCTGTTGAAATAAGTATAGAAAGTGTAAAAACATAGAATCCCGGTTTCATTGAAAGGTACTATCCCTGCATAGTATATAAAATTTTACCCGGATGGAAAACACGTATTGGAGTGTGAAAAATGCCAGAAAGAATGAATGTACAACAAATTCGAATTGAGCCTTGGAACAATGCTAATCTTACTTTACTTCGTCTTATGAATGTACCTGAGATGCTAGAATACTTAGGAGGACCTGAGACTGAAGAACAACTACTTGCTCGTCACGAGCGGTATCTTAAGATTAGTGAGCTGGGAACTGGACGTATGTTTAGCATTGTCCTTCTTCCGCAACTCGAAATTATTGGTAGTGTAGGATATTGGGACAGCTACCGGAAAGAAGAGAACGTATACGAAATTGGCTGGAGCGTCCTACCACCGTTTCAAGGAAGAGGAATAGCAACAAAGGCCGTCGAAAAAGCTATCGCTCATGCTAAAACAGAACAAAGGTACAGATTCATTCATGCTTTTCCCGCCATCAATAATCCTGCTTCAAACGCTATTTGCCAAAAGCTCAACTTCTTATTTATTAATGAGTGTGACTTCGAGTATCCGCCAGGGAGTGTCATACGATGCAATAATTGGTGTTTAGAGATAACTACGAAACCATCAAACAATTCCTCTATATGAATTAAAAGCTTGGGGCCTATTGATCCCCAAGCTTTTTTGTAAAAAATCACAAAATGGTTTCTCCTTCTTATTTCTGATTACGATGTTCCTCATTTAACCTTTTAATATCAGAGATTAACTTTACCATCTCTTCTTTTGCCTCTGGATATGTCTCATTCCAATGCTTGACTAAAGCTGGCATTGTTTTAGCAATGTAAGAGTACAGTGCCCACTTTTGCACTTGTTCTTTTCTCTCTTCACTGCCTTCCCCTAGTAACAATTCTGTATACTTTTCAAGTAAGCCATCAAACTGCTCATTAAATTTGTCACTCATTTCCCTTTCCTCCTTCCCTAGGTACTACAATCAATAATAAAAAAGTGTACCATGGATACACTTTTCTTACCTAATTTACCCATACAAAAAAGCAGCAAAAATCGCTGCTTTCTCCTATAATTTCGAACGAACAGAATTTAATTTTTTCTCCATTGTGCTTTCTTTATCTCGGCGATCATCAATACGAATTGTTGTCGCTACACGCTTTGCACCTTTTGTATATGGCACTTCATGCATTTGTTGAATTACTTCAAGTAATACAGGGAGATCTCCTTCAATTACTGTATTCATCGGTGTTAATTGGTACTTCACGCGATCCGCGTTTTTCTCTAACACTTTTTGTACTTCTGCTACATATTCACTTACGCTTGGATTACCTGTTCCAACTGGAATAATCGATACATCAACAATTGCCATGGTAGTTCCCTCCTATGTTTGTTTCATTTCTATTGTACAAAACTCTCCCCTACTTTACTAACCATAACTATACTTTTAATTTATTTTTCATAATATACTTATCCTCTGTAATCCTTTTCCACTGGTTGTGCATATATTGGTGTTATCCTTTTAAGAACCACCATAATCAACTTATCCTTTTGAAAGGAAGTGGACAATTGAAAAAGTTACTTCTCACTTTATTAGCCATTCCCCTCTTATTTGGAACAACAGCTTGTGACTTATGGCAGAAGGATCCAAAACCAGTAGAAAAGCCTGATCCAAAGCCGAAACCCGATCCAGCACCGACTCCAACTCCGACTCCACCACCTAATCCAACTCCAACTCCAATTCCGCCTCCTAATCCAACTCCGCCTCCAGCTTCAGTAGATACGGCTCAAGTCATACAAAAACTGGTAAATTCAATTAACTCAGTTGGAAATTCAAATGGCATTAACGTAAGCAGCATTAAACTCTTTACTGAAACAGCACAAATCGCAACATATAACGGAATCTTTAATACTAAATTTGGATTAGGCGTTTCCATTTATAAAGCAACTGGCGGTATCGCTGCTGTTGCTATCGCTGGATCCGGTACATCTAAAGAACAAATTGACGCCTTTTATTCCACAATAAAGACTGTCATTCGTTCTATTGACTCAGCTCTAAGTGAGCAAGACATGAACACTATTCTAGAACAACTTGGTTCGAAAGATTATTTTCAAACAAAGCAATTCTCAACTCGAGCAATTAACGGTACATTAACTGTTACTGAAAACAATGGCGCACTTATGTTCAAGGCGGTTCATAATTAAACATACAACAAAGAATAGAGTCTATGTATGATGACTCTATTTTTTCTTTTTCCTGATTAAAAAGTGAAGTACTTGTGTAAATGCTTATACTTCTTTATTCTTAGTATAGAATCTAACTTGTTCGGAGGGCATTATGTTACAAAAATTCGGTTTCTCACAATACGAAAGCCAGGCATATGAAGTCGTAGTTTCAAGCGATGAACCACTAGATGCAACAACGATTGTAAAACATTCGGGTGTTCCAAAAGCAAAAATATATGAAGTATTAGCGCGCCTCATCGACAAAGGAATGGTTATGGATTCCGTCTCAGAAAAGAAAAAGCTATATACCGCCCTGCCACTGGATCTTGCCATTCAAAAATTAACGACAGAATTTCAATCGAATATTAAAGAACTTCAAACAAATATTTCAAAACGATCCTTTACAGATGACCGCGTTTGGAGCTTAAAAATGCAGTCTTCTATTCAAGTACAAAGTAAGCAGTTAGTAGAAGAAGCGAAACAATCTATCCGTATTTCCGCTTGGAATGATACCTTTTTAGAATATCTTCCCTTACTTGAGAAACAAGCAAAGCAAGGCATTGATATTGAAGCACTTGTAGTTGGAGATGTGAAAACAGAACTGTCAAATGTTCATTTTCTCATTCCAACTGAAGAACCTAACGCATTAGAACGTTACTTACTTCTTATTGTTGATGATCGTGAAATTTTATTTGCTGGGGTAGAGCAAGAATCGTGGCAAGCGATGAAAACAATGTCTCCGCCATTCGTAAAATTCTTTACGGAGTTCTTCTATCATGATGTTGCACTTGCAAAAATTACACAGAAACATCACGATCTCTTTATGAATGATGAGGAAATACGCAGCATTTTAATAAAGTTACGATATTAAAAATAGCAAAGGAGCTCTCTTTGCTATTTTTCATTTTGCTTTTTTATTTCAGTTAATAACTCAATAATCTTCTCATTTTGCTGAACCTGTTTCTCAGAATTATGGTAGAGGAAGCGAATCCATCGTAGTACAAAAGCAATCAGAAAAACTGGTAACACCATCGCAAAAAAGCCAATCGCCGATTCCAAATCCATATACCATCACTCCTCACCCTGTACCCTTCTATATCATAATGGTAAACCCTTCAATTCACTTCAAACAAAAAAGAATCTATCAAACGATAGATTCCTTCTTTGCCACATGAGTAGATTGCCCTCTCGTAATCGAGAAGACCGCGCAAAGCAGTGCTAAAATCACAAAGCCTCCGCCTACCCATGCATTATATATAACCGACGATTGTTCAATAACAGCTCCGCCTACCGTTGAACCAAGTGCAATTCCTAAATGAAGCGCTGAGTTGTTTAAGCTTTGCTGAATACCAGCTGATTCCGGTGCAATTTCAATTAAATAATTTTGCTGCGCTGGTGAAATTGCCCAGCTTAACATACTCCAAAGCCCCATCATGATAATAAATAGCGGAAATGAAAATGTCATCATCGGTAAGATAAAGATGGCACATGCAAAGATGATAATAATGGAGATAATACTTTTCTTCGAGCCCCACTTATCTGCAAGCCAACCACCAAATCCGCCGCCGATTACTGCTGCAATGCCGAAAATAAAGTAAAATACGCTAATCCAGTTTGCTTCCACATGCATCACGTCTTTTAAAAAGGGTGTTAAATATGCGTACAGTGTTAAATGCCCTGTTAAAAATAAGAATGATGTTAACTGCGCACTCACAATCTTTTTATCTTTCAAAGTAGCAATTTGTTCTCTTATCGACAATACAGCTACTGGTGGAACTTTTGTTAAGAATAAAGAAATACTCGCAATTGCTATAACCGTTAATACCGAAATTAAAACAAATGGAGCCCGCCATCCGTATGCATTCCCAAGGACAAGACCGAGTGGTACACCAAGTACAAGCGACCCGCTAATCCCCATAAAAATAATTCCGATTGCACGCGCACGAAAATGCGGTGCCACCACACTAGAAGCTAACGTTACTGACAATGCGATAATCAACGACCCACTTGCTGCACAAATGACCCTTGAGAACATGAGCATCCCGTAATTCAAACTAAATGCTGAAATGATATTACCAATTAAAAAAATAGATAATGCCCTGATATATAATGTTTTACGCTCAATTTTCCCTGTCATCGCTAATAAAATTGGCCCTGAAAGAGCAAATACAACAGAGAATATTGTAATTAATTGCCCAGCTACACTAATAGATACGCCTAAATCATTTGCTACTAAATCCAGCGTACCCCCAATAATTAATTCAACCGTCCCGACTACGAATGCCGCAATAGCTAAAATATATACACGAAAATTCAAGTTTTTCCCCACACTTTCTCTCGTTCACTTTTGGTTACTACAATCATAGTAACCAAAATGACATTTGCAATCAAGTGTAAATTCTCCTGCACACACCCGGAAATTTTTTACAAACAAAAGAGCAGACATATCATATGCCCGCTCTTTTCACTATCCCTATTCTTTAAGACTGCGTTTCTTTTTTCTTATTTAAATACCAATAAACCGGAAGACCTGTAAATACCATTCCAATCGATAAGAAACAGCTTTTCCAATCATTAATAATCGCACTTCCAATTACGAATAGTGATCCTAAAATCGCCACGATTGGTACGATCGGGAATAGTGGTACACTGTATGCACGTTCTTTCCCTTCATTACGTTTTCGTAAAATAAAGACGCCGATAAATGTCATCACATAGAAAATATAAATAATAAATACGGAAATCTCGGAAAGCTTATTTGGATCACTCATAATCATTAAAATAATCCCTAATATAATTTCAAAAGTAATCGCATTTGCTGGTGTTTTAAATTTTTCATGTGCCTTTGCAATAAACTTAGAAAATGGAAGTTGTCCACGTTCCGCCATTGACATTGGAATACGCGGAAATGTTAAAATCTTTCCGTTTAAGCATCCAAAAATAGAAATGATAATACCGATACTAATGATTTTCCCGCCATATTCTCCAAGCAACATACTTGCTGCTGTCGCTGTCGCATTTTCACCAAGATCCACGATTTTCGCAGCTGGTAATACTTTCAGTAGAGCTAAGTTAATTAATACGTAAGCAACTGTTACAATTAAAATCCCCACTGTCATTGCCTTTGGTAATAACTTTGTTGGATTCTTCATTTCACCGCCAATAGAAGCAAGTAAAATCCAGCCATCGTAAGCAAATAAAGTTGCTAAAATTGCCATTCCAATACTTTGGTTTTCTGATAATGGTACAACTACATTAAAGATATCGCTATTCCCTTTCCAAAAACCTAACACAACAATTAATACAATTGGAATCATCTTTCCGAATGTCGTAATTGTTTGGACAATCCCCCCATACTTCGTTCCCATACTATTAACAACACCAAGGAACACAACTGTTCCAATTGCAATTGGTAAATTCCATACTTTATCTAAATAGAAAAAGTTAATCATTAAAGAGCTAAAATATAAACCTAATGTTCCAATAATAGCTGGGCCGTATACAATTGTTTGCATCCAGCCGGATAAATACCCCCAAAAGCTCCCATAAATCTCCTCTAAATACGTGTACAATCCACCGTTTTTCGGAATTTGCGCTCCAATTTCAGCTACAGTTAAACCGCTAGCTAGCGTTAACAAGCCACCTACTACCCAAGCGAGAATTGCCATATTCGAACTCCCTGAGTAATCTAATACGCTTCCTGGCTTCATAAATACACCAGACCCAATAATAGTCCCCACAACGATAGATAGTGCTACAGTTAAACCAATTTTGTTTTTCTCATCATGATGCATGCTGCGTATCCTCCTTCCAATTCTAGTGTGATGCAAAAATAAAATAAAAAAACACTCCTCCCTAAAAAAGGGACGAGTGTTGTATTCGTGGTTCCACCCTTGTTTCATCAGTAAAATAACATACTTCACCAATTCCTCAAGTCTAGATAACGGTGTTTGCCGGCAAGCAATTACTAATTGTTCGTTCACTGCTGCAGTTCAGAGGTGGTAATCTATTTTTCCGTATTAGGAAGCTCACAGCCAAAGACTTCCCTCTCTGAGAATCGTAAAAAATCGATCGTGTCCTCATCATCACTTCTTGATGTCGAATTTTGTAGTTAATGTTCATTATATTGAATTTTTCAAAAAAATCAAGAGTGTTTATATATATATATCATATGAACAATTTTTTTCTTAAAATTTTCTACAAGCTTCATAAACGCTCATTTCATAATTATTTTAAAACTTTTTTAATCCTAATATAATAATCCCCATCTATCTTCCTCGTATGGTGCCCTACTGCCCAATGCCGAATAAATTCTTTCTGGTATAGAAATCATTTGCATAATGAAAAAGGCCAAACTTCTCCAGTGGGAGAAGTTTGGCCTCAAATAAATCCTATACACAGTCTCTTTCATTTCACCATCCGAAAGACCGTTCTATTAAAAGTCTTCTTATCTTCTGTATTTTAATCAATTATTCGCTTGCTCCCATTAATCCTTGATTGGAAATTTAACGTTAAGCTCCGCTAATTGCTCTTTTGCCTTTTTCATGATAGCTTTCGCTTTTTCCTTTGTCGCATCATCAAGGTTTGCAAACATTTCTTCTCGTTTCCCTTTTTCAGGAAGCTTCACACCTAGTTCTACCAATTGCTCTTTTGCTTGTTCATGAGTTAATGTTCCTGCTTTTTTCTGCTCTATAATCGCTTTCGCTTTTTCTTTCGTCGCCTCATCAAGGTTAGCGAACATTTCTCCTCGTTTCCCTTTTTCAGGAAGTTTCACACCTAGTTCTGCTAATTGCTCTTTTGCTTGTTCATGAGTTAATGTTCCTGCTTTTTCTTTCTTCATAATCGCTTTCGCTTTTTCTTTCGCCTGATCATCCAGGTTAGCAAACATCTCTTCTCGTTTCCCTTTTTCAGGAAGCTTCACACCTAGCTCAGCCAATTTCTCTTTTACTTGTTCATGTGTTAATGTACCAGACTTTTTCTGCTCCATGATTGCTTTTACCTTTTCTTTTGCCTGATCATCCAGGTTAGCAAACATTTCTCCTCGTTTCCCTTTTTCAGGAAGTTTCACACCTAGTTCTGCTAATTGCTTTTTCGCCTCCTGCATGATCGTTTGCACTTTTTGTTTCGTTGCTTCATCCAAGTTTTGATACGAAGTCCCTTTCTTAGTTTGTTCTGTGGCTTGTGTAGAATTGTCTGTGCTAGCTGCAGCAAAAGCAGGGATACCTGCCCCTCCCATAATTCCTAGTGATAAAGCTCCTGCAGCTACTACATACCCAATTGTTTTCTTCTTCATATGAAAATTCCTCCTTCATTTCATATCAAATAACTTTCTAAAACTTGTACACCTTCGTATACAATTCACATAGTAAATTGGTTTTCTTAATTTTTCCTTAACCATTAGATAAACTTCAACAAATCAATAAAAGCCGCTCAATTGAGCGGCTTTCTTCTATGCATTTTGTAATTGTCCTTCTTCACGATCCATTACTTTTCTAAGCACAATTGTTTGTAGCATTGTAAATATGTTACCTGTAATCCAGTACAATACAAGTCCTGATGGTGCCGCAAATCCCATAAATAAAATCATTGCTGGCATCATGAACTGTTGCACTTTCAGCATTTGAACTTGCTCTCCAGGTGTCACATTTGACTGCATAACCTTCATTTGAATAAATGTTGCTAGCGCTGCAAGAATCGGTAAAATATGATATGGATCTGCATGTCCTAAGTTTACCCATAAAAATGAAGATGTACGAATCTCTTCAGTCCTGCTAATCGCATAATACAATGCTGAAAAAATCGGCATTTGTATTAGAAGTGGCAAGCAACCAGCCAAAGGATTCCAACCGCCTGTTTTCATTAGTTCTGACATTTCTTTTTGATATTGTTTTTGCTTTTCAATATCTTTGCTTACATTACCATGCTTTTCTTTCAACTTCTGAATCTGTGGCTGCATTTTTTTCATTTTCATTTGACTACGATATTGCGAAACAGCTAATGGAATCATTGCTGAACGAATCACAAGCGTAATGATAATAATTGCAATACCGAAGCTTCCGCCAGGTACATGATGAGCAACAAATTGAAGCATAAGCGAGATTGGATAAACAAAATAGTGATCCCAAACCCCCGTACTATGTGCATCAATTGGTGCCGTACTGCTACAACCAGATAAAACAAAAACAAGTAATAATGATAAACTAACGAGCACAGCTCGGTATGATTTTAACATGTTCATTCCTCCAATGTTTCGTAATTAGTTAGCGAAACATTGGTAAATATGGACCGACCTCATCACTCTCTCCGCTCGATTCTTGTCTGCGAACCGACCGAACCATTCCATATTTATAGAAGATGGAAAAAAGCGGAGTATTTCCTATATGTTCTTCACATATATCAACGAATGCGAAAGCTCTTTGTCTACCGCTTGATGTTTGTTGGCGTACAAAGCGAGAAACATTAGCGAGAAAATAGACTTCTAATAAACAGAATGCTGTCGTTACAAAAGTTATATATAGAATTGCATCTTGCAATAAAAATTCCATCGCTTCACATCCTTAATAAGCTCATTTTAGCACATTCTCCAAACGTTCTCTATTTCCTTTTATTTTCAAATAAATGTTTTGCATATTTTCTCACAAAAATGATACAGAAAACCATTGTATTCGTTTTCTTTAGTATATTCACACATATAACTGAATAGGTTTGATTTTTTAGAAATTTATAAAATTTTCTTATTATAATAAAACGGTTGCCAGTTTTTGAAAAAAGCATTATTCTCTTCTTGTAATCAAAAATGAATATGGAGATGAAACATACTATGGGTCAATTAGGAGACGCCGATTACGTTCCCGACACCGCCTTTTTATCCTTCCCAGCAGCTAGAACATTTCATTTAGAATTTGTAATACAATTGATTGTTATTTTTATAGCTTCCATTTTGTATGCTATTTCAATGAATATGTTTTTTATCCCGCATAATATGATTAGCGGTGGTTTCGCTGGAGTTGGGATGATTATCGGTTATTTAATGCATTATAATATCGGTGCACTTATCTTTTTACTAAATATCCCTCTTCTCATTTTAAGTCACTTTTACTTAGGAAAGAAGACAACCTTTTTAACAGCGTATTTCGTGGCTGTATCATCACTTGCCATGAACATTATCCCAGTACATCAAGTATCAGATGATATTTTACTTTCTTCTGTATTTGGTGGGGTCATCTGTGGTGCAGCCTCAGGGATTATATTCCGATTTGCTTCTTCAACAGGTGGTTTTGATGTTGTTGGATTGATTGTAGCGAAATATAAAGACATTTCGATTGGTGCTATTATTTTTGGCTTCAACTTAATCTTACTTGTTGTCGCTGGCTTTATTTTCGGATGGGATATTACACTGTACACATTAATTAGTCGTTTTGTTGTCAGCAAAGTAATTGATGCTGTACATACAAAACACATTAAATTAACGATAATGACAATTACAGAAAAAGGCGAGGAAATTAAAAGCGCACTACTGCATCACGGCATACGTGGTGTAACGATGGTAGACGCTGTCGGCGGCTATACCAACCATAAGAAAAAAATGATTTACACTGTCGTAACCCGTTACGAATTAGGAGAAATAAAGCGTATCATTCGTCATGTAGACAATCATGCGTTTATGAATATTACAGAAACCGTTGAAATCGTTGGACGTTTCAAACGTATATAAGAAGGCGCAAGGAATTCGAATTCCTTGCGCTTTTATTTTTACACTCATTTTAAAATCAGATAATTCTATTATTATTATTAAGCTAAATATGTTATAATACAATAAGACTCACAAAAAAGAATGTATAGACTTGGGAGTTTCTCTTACTTGTATAAGCAAAAAGAAACGAGAAATCGGGTATATCTCAAGTGCAAGTTTACGTAATAACGAATCATTTTCGCATCATACAAGAAATGGTTCAAAGTGACCAATTATCTTAATTATTCTTCATTACTCTAAAAAAGATACGTACAACTAAAATTTACTTCTATTACTATACCTACCTTTTTGACTTCCAAATCATCTTATTACATAAGGAGATGAACATATGAATCAACATATACGGTACATGGTAGCTGTCCTGTTTGCTCTTATCGGCGGCATGATTTGCTTCTGGACAAACATTCAGCTTGGAGAACATATCATTTTTAATGGAATCGAATCACTTGTAAGCGCTTCAATATTAGGCGGATACATTTTCTTCCTCTTTAATCCAGAAGAAAATGCTCAAAAAACAATGTTATTAACAATGATCGGAATCGTTGGAGGATGTATTTCCTTCTCAATGACGAATTACACATTACCATTACAATTAAGCTCAGCTTTCTTCCACGGTCTTTGGACTTGGTTTATCGCATTTTGCTTAGCAGATGTGTTTAACCTATTACAAGATCCTGAAGAAGAAAATGGTCGAGGGATCGAGAGCAACTCTTAATACAAAAGAGGCTGGAAGATGAATCTTCCAGCCTCTTTTTGCAATATATCGACCGTTCCACAAAATACGACAAGCCTTGATCCTCACCATTCACTATATCAAGCTATATAAAATTATATATAGGAAAGAGGATATCTTACTCAGTGTAAGATATCCCCTAGATTACGAGTTTCTTTTGCAAAAGCTGGAACCATTCTCGTTCTAATTGTAAATAACCGACTCCACTCTTTTCAGCATTCTTTAACTCACTTTCTGCCTTCTTCATATATGTATGAAAGGATTCCGCATCCTTCTCTAAATATTTTAAGATTGCATGTGTACGGTAATACCCATGCGGGTCCAATTTTGTTATAGCCTTCGCGTGCTGCTTCATATCTTGTAAAGAAACATCGTCCATATCATATAGCACTTTATATAACAAATACCAGCTATGAAAACCACCAACAAAATATTTATTTTCTTTTGTAACAGGTATTTGTAAAACCTGTTCTAGGCAAACGATCCCTGTTTCCATTCCTTCTCTATCACATCGCGAATAAAACGTGAGCATAAGATCACTCAGTACTTCTCTTACCTCTTCATCGCCCTTTATTTTTTCTTCACTTATTTCTACTAACTTTTCGTCCCAATCTTTTGGCCGCTTGAAGCTCCACAACTCGCTAGATACTTGAATACTATGTAAATGCTGCTGCGCCGTTTCATCACCTTTAATTAAGATTAAAAATTGTTTGCCATCACTAAGCATAATTCCCTTCATTGGAATCACTGTAGCTAAAAAGATTGCTAAATGTAATACAGAAAAATATAAAAGAAATTGGTAGTAGCTCACCATGTATACATAACCAGCTAACAAACCGCACACCAAACTTGTTATCGGTCCACCTAGCGTCATCCATGCCCATTTCTTTGAAAGATTTGGTGTATGTATAGACGGAGGTAACAACATAGCTACGCCTCCAAAATACAACCACAATTTATTTTCTCTTATCCGTATTTTCTCTCCCTCTTTTTGGATAGTAATAGGGCCTGCTACCATAAATTTAAACTTCAAACCATTTAGCAGACCAAAAATAACATGCCCAAGTTCATGAATTGCAAGAACAAGTACTCCAATAAGCAGTACTCCCCATATTTCCATAAACCCTTGCATTTTTTCTGGTCTGATCCATCCATATATAACTGAACAAACAAAAGCAATAACTATAGAAAAAGCTGGCCTTTTCAAAATATCCACCTTGTTTCTCCCCTCAGTAATCTTTAACATTAATAAATCATTTTCTTATGCATTTCATACATGTATTTCCCAATATGCAATACCCATACAAATGAAATCATACCAATAAAGAAGAAACCTTCTCCCGTCCAAAGCGTATAAATAATCGCAGCCAACCATACGCATACAAGAACAATATTTGTAGATTGATAAGCTCGATACCCTGCTTCATGAACGATGTGAGTTTGTCCTTCATCTGCATTTTTTGCCCACATCTCAAGTGATTGTGAATATGTTACGCTCTGTTCTGGATACAGTGCGTTGTATCGATTTTTCATAATAACGCCTAATAAGATAACGACAATGATCCCTACTGAAGATGCAATTACATTTCCAACTTCAAATAATGACATTGTATTTGTTATATAAGAGCGATAGCAAGATATGTATGCATAAACTCCCCAAGACGGTATAATGATTTCACTTGCACGTAAATAAATTAATTGTGCTCCTAACCGTCTACCTAGAATGCTTTCCTCTTCATCACGTAATTTATTTAAGAAACGTGTCGTTTTCCAAATTCGATACATAATCCCTACGGCAAATAAAATAAGCGCAATGATTACTAAATAACTAGGCGCAGGTACTATTCTTCGTCCGGGTACAAAAGCATCCGCTAATATAAAACCAACACCAAAACCACCCATCATAGCCATTAAAATCTTCAAAATCGTAAACAAATTCCCTTTCTTTTTACTTCTCATCGTCCTTTTCCCCCTCTACTAATGTAAATATCTCCTCCACCGGTACTTCAAAAACATGCGCAATCTTCAGCGACAAAACAATTGAAGGCGCATAATCTCCGCGCTCAATTAAGCTAATCGTCTGCCGTGATGAATCAATTACTTTCCCTAAATCACCCTGTGACATTCGATGCTTTGCTCGAAATTCTCTCACTCGATTTTGAAGCTTCATATTCGACCTCTTTTTCGTTTATTTAATTAAAATTGTAAATAATATCCTCATAGTTGTCAATTATCATTGTCATTTTGACATTAATGTATGTCAAAATGACTCTATAAAACAAACTTTTACATGAAACTTAAAAGGAAAATAAAAAAGGCAGTGCCTATCAGCACTACCTCTTCCAATTTCCGACATAGAATGGATTCCATATTAATTTGCACTTTGTACAAATACGCGTTTTAATTGTTTGCGGAAACGAACTCCTAACGTAATTGCTACAATAACAATCACTCCAAAGATAATTTTCCCAATGTGTTGTCCAAGTACTCCAAATATATCATGTAAGTTTCCACCTAACCAATAGCCACCGATTAAGAAGAAAGATACCCAGAATAGAGCACCAGAGTAAATCGTTATAGCAAAGCGACGGAATGGTAAATTAATAATGCCTGCAAAGTATCCAGTAAAATGGCGTACACCTGGAATAAAGAATCCGATAAAAATAAGGAAGTATCCATATTTATCAAACCACATTCTCGTTAAATCAATTTTTCTTTGCGTTAAAAACACATACTTCCCATACTTCTGTACGAACGGCATACCAAGTTTATTACCTAAAAAGTACTGAATTGTCATCCCAACACTCGTTCCAATACATGATAAGATAATTAAAAGTGGTAATTGTAAATCCCCTTGATGCGCCAAAAAACCCGCGTATGCTAGTGTTGGCTCTCCCGGAAACGGAAGCGCAATATACTCTAACAGCAACCCTACAAGTACTACATAGTAACCGTATTGCTGAAATAATTCATGAATCCATTCCATGTCGATCTCTCCTTTTCTCTCTTATCTACAGCATCTATCACGTTCAAACTGTTACTATTATTGTATAAAAAAATTGTCGAAATAACTATCACAATAGCTTACATTTAGATTACATTTTTGTAAGGGAAATACTAAAATACCCCATATTCATGCAAATTCTCCTAATATCTATTATATATTTTCAAATTTTTTCATTTCTCCTTTATTATATACAAAAAAATTGCGTTTTTCTCTCATTTTCGCGTAGTTAACTTTTAGAAATTCACTTATCCTTATTTTAGAAGATACGCGCAACTCTTCTCACATGTGATTTCTAAAAAAACACACAAAACTTGCGGAAAGAATTACATCTACTTTATATTGAAAATGTAAAAGAGATTGCTATAAACTAGAGTCATAGTCATTATCAAATGTTTTATATCCAAACTCACACACGATTGTGAGTGGCGGAATTTTGTAGAGTTTTCACTCTGTTTCGTTCGCCCGCTGTCCTGAATTGGACAGCGGGCGTTTTTTATTTGTCGAAGGAGGATTTTTTATGGAGAAATTTAAGTTTTCATTATTAGTTTTATTTGGCGCCTGCAGCTACGGCGTACTTTCTACAATTTTCAAACTTGGCTTTATGAACGGGTTTTCTGCACATGAGTTACTAGGTGGACAATATGTATTTGGTTGGGTGGGACTTTTATTGCTCGTTCTTTTCTTCTCGCGTCATAAAGTCTCGAAAAAACAAGCATTGACCTTATTAGCTGTCGGAACAACAATGAGCATGACCGGGATTTTCTACGCGATTTCTGTAGAAGAATTACCTGCTTCCATCGCTGTTGTTCTACTCTTTCAATTTACCTGGATTGGAGTAGTCATTGAAGCAGTCGCTAACAAGACATTACCAAGCCGCGAAAAGGTAATATCTATTATTATTTTATTTGCCGGAACATTATTTGCAGGCGGTGTGTTTGAAGGGCTTGGTCAAAACTTCTCTACAAAGGGTATTATCTTTGGACTATTAGCCGCTGTCTCTTTTTCCTTTTATGTCTTTGCAAGTGGCCGCGTTGCTACAAATGTACCACCCTATACAAAAAGCTTCCTTATGACAACAAGTGCTACACTTATTGTGTGTTTATTCTTTCCACCAACCTTTTTAATGGATGGTGCCTTGCAAGCTGGATTATGGAAGTACGCTTTCTTCCTTGGATTCTTCGGTGTTGTTGTACCGGTAATTTGCTTCTCCATCGGTGTACCAAAGGTCGGCATAGGATTGGGAACCATTTTAGGTGCTGCAGAACTACCAACAGCAATCATTGCTTCTATCACTCTTGTTCATGAAGTCGTATCACCGATGCAATGGCTCGGCATTGTTTGCATATTGCTTGGTATTTTTACACCACAAATTTTGACTGCACGGAAGGAGAAGAAAAAGAGCATAGAGCATAGCGCCTAAAAAAAGAGCACATCATGTGCTCTTTTTACTTTCATGCTCCATATAACCTTTCTACCTCTTTTTCAATTTGTTTTATATCAATTCTTTCAAATAAAGGCTGTACATGACTTATCCGCTCTGGCAATATATTTTCACATTTCCAGCCCGTATTCGTAATCGCTAGCATATTCCGTACCCTTTCACTTGAAAACGGTAAAAACGGCTCCAGTAACTGCGCAAAATTCACAATAAAATATACACAGGTGTAAATCGTCTCTTCGCAAGCAACAGGCTCTTCCTCCCTTTGCTTCCAAGGCGCCTGCTCATCAAAATATTTATTCGCAAAGCGTACCGTTTCAAAGATTGTTTCTACTGCTACTTTAAAATGAGCCTGCTCAATTGCATTTCCTACACTACGATATAATTCCTCTATTCTTTCTTTTAGCTCTAGATTTATATGCCCTTTTGGTACCGCACCGTCATAATATTTCTCAATAAACTTTAATGTACGATTTACAAAGTTCCCATATGCGCCTAGTAACTCACTGTTATGGCTATAAATAAATTCGCGCCAAGAAAAATCGGTGTCGCGATTTTCTGGTGCATTAATCGTTAAGAAATAACGAATCGAATCTGGATCATACCGCTCTAATATATCCGGTACCCATACTGCCCAGTTTTTACTTGTCGATAACTTTCGTTTCTCAACAGTTAAATATTCATTGGAAACGATATGACGTGGAATTGCCTTTTCTCCTATCCCAAGTAATACAGCTGGCCAAATAATAGAATGGAACGGGATATTATCCTTCCCATGAACATAGTACGTCTTCGCGCTGCTACTCCAGAACTCCCCATCATCTTCGCCCATTTCTTCAGCCCATCGTTTACTCGCTGAATAATAACCAGCAACAGCTTCAATCCACACATAAATTTTCTTATCCTCATATCCCTTAACTGGAATTGGCACTCCAATTGGTAAATCACGTGATACAGCCCGGTCCTGTAATCCTTCTTCTAAGTAACGCTCTGTTAATTGAATTGCATTATCACGCCATGCTCCTTCTCGTTTTGCAACTGCTACGGCATCTTTAATCTGCGGCTGAAATTTATGCAAGGCAAAATAGAAATGCTCCGTTTCCTTAACTGCTGGCGTATTTCCACACAGCTTACATTTCTTTTCTAATAAATCGAGTGGATCTAAAATAGCTGAGCATGCATCACATTGATCCCCACGTGCTGGTTCATGGCAATGTGGACACCCCCCCTCCACATAGCGATCCGGTAAAAATTGTGTACACGTTTCGCAATATGCTTGCTCAACTGTCTTTTTATAAATAAATCCTTCTTCTAACAAACGTAAGAAAATCTTCTGTACCGTTTCATGATGATGCTGTGCATCTGTACGCGTATAACAATCATACGTAAAACCAAGCTCCTTAAAACATCGCTCAAATTCCTCATGATAATAGTCTGCAATTTCTTTTGCAGTAACCCCTTCTTGTTTTGCCCGAATAGCAATCGGAGTTCCATTACAATCGCTTCCTGATACGTAAAGAACATTTTCACCTTTCGTTCTATAATAGCGAGCTAAAATATCCCCAGGTAATAAACCCGCAACATGCCCAAGATGTAAAGAACCATTCGCATACGGCCAAGCTCCACCAATAAAAGTACTCATCATCTATTCCTCCTTTTAAATATAAAAAGCCCCACCCCTATCTTCTAAAAAGATAAGGGCGGGGCTGTATAAACAGTCGCGGTACCACCTTATTTCGTCAGCTATTCACACAACTGACCTCGTCAAGTACGGAGCAATATTACGCTCTTATACTGTGGTTTTGATAACGAGAACCAACTCTCGTCGCCGCCTACTATTATCATCTGATAAGTTCAGGACGCAGCTCAAAGGCCATTGTTCAAATGAACATTCTTGCTTCTTCTCAGCTCCCGAAGCTCTCTGGAAAGAATGGTTTCATTCTACTTTTCCTTTTCAATGCTTTTCATATATAACACGTATTTTACGATTAAAATACAGAAAAATCAAACTTTTTATAAAAGAAAACAGGAAATAAATAATCCCTTCCGAATATATACATGTTTAAAGAAAGGAGCGATCTCATTGAATCAAAAACAATTAAGCACAATTAATAAGCAAAGTTGGAACGCTGCTGCCTATGAGGCGTGGACCAATCGGCACGGTACACCCAAGGAATATGCAAAGAAATTATTACAAGATCCAGCCCATGAAGTATCCTATTACTTACCTTACATAGAGAATATACAGGAAAAACGCATCATAAATTTACTTGGTTCGAAAGGAAATAAAGCTGTGGCATTCGCATTATTAGGTGCTGACGTAACAGTTGTAGATATTTCTGAAAGCAATGCCAAATATGCAAATGAGCTAGCGGATGCTGCAGGAACCTCTATTACATATATTGTTTCTGATGTACTAGACATTTCTCCTTCCAAAACATTCGATGTTGTTTTATTGGAGCTAGGTGTACTCCACTATTTTTTAGATCTTCAGCCACTCTTTAAATTAATCACTGGGCTGCTAAAAGACGGTGGCACTTTCATACTTCGGGATTATCATCCTCTCTATACAAAGTTAGTAGCGATAGATCATGAAATGTTCCAGGCAAACGGGAATTATTTTTATGAAGAGATTATTGAAGATAACGTTGCTTATAGCAGTCTACTGGATAAAACGCAGCGAGACCTACTACCAAAAACGAAGATTCGTCGCTGGACGTTAGGAGAAATTATTACAGAGATTGCTAAAGCAAACTTACGAATTGAAGAACTTATTGAGGAGCGTGGTCCACACCAGCGCTGGGTCTTCCCTTCCTCTGCTCCAGAAGGTATTGAAAATAGAGTCCCTGGACTTTACACATTAATTGCTACAACATAACACAAAAAAGGATCCCTTCACGGATAGGATCCTTTTTGCATGCTTAACGTATATAAGTTGAGGTTGGAGATTACCATAATTCTGTAGAATAGGACACAAGGTATTTCAACATTTTGTCTCTGACTTACGCAGTCAAAAGGGGAATGACCAACATAACGAAGAGCAATGTTCAGTTGATACTGATAATCGTTATCAACTAATTAGAAGTATACATGATGTATCCTAAAAAGACAATAGGAATCTCACATTTTTTATTAGCTAGCTTCTTAAAGCTTTCGGTACATATACACAATATGGCTCGCTCTCTAAATAATCACCGGTTATCGCATATGCTCTTGAGCGAGAACCACCACACACATAACGGTATTCACACTTCCCACATTTTCCTTTATAGCTATCTGGATTACGTAATGCTTGAAAAATTGGAGAATCACGATAAATATCTCGTAAACGCTTTTCTCTCACATTCCCAGCTTGAATCGGTAGTAGCCCGCTTGGATATACATCACCAATATGCGAAATGAAAACAAAGCCGTTACCGTCATTGACTCCTTTTGGCGCTCGTCCTAAACCATCAATTTTTCCAGTTAACCCATTTTGCAGCGCATCTTCATAACACATTCTTTGCTTGCTTTTACCTTCCTTATTCTTTTGCTGTATCACAACGCGGCGATAATGCTGAGCAGCTGTCGTCTTTATATCAAATGAAGCCCTTTTTCCTATTTCATATAATTTACGAAATACAAGTTCATGTTCTACTGGTGAAATCATATCCTCTACACTTCCTCTTCCGATTGGAACAAGGAAAAATACACTCCATAGCACACCACCTAACTTTTCAACAAGCGCTGCCATCTCCTCTACTTCATGAATATTATACTTAGAAATGGTTGTATTAATTTGAACGGGAATCTGTAACTCATTTAAGTATTGAATCGCATCCATCGTAAGCTGAAAAGACCCTGCCACACCGCGAAAACGATCATGTGTCTCAGCTGTAGCACCATCGATACTAAAGGCCCAGCGTGCAAGTCCAACCCCTTTTGCTTTTTGTATTGCCCCTTTCGTCACATTTGGAGTCGCACTAGGCGTCATCGAAACGCGTAGTCCTTTTTGCACTGCATAATTTGCTAGCTCATAAATATCTTCTCTCATAAGCGGGTCCCCGCCTGAAAAAACTAGCATCGGCTGATTCATTTCATATATTTCATCAATTAATCTCTTCCCCTCAAGAAAAGTTAATTCTCTCGGATCTCTCCTATACTGCGCTTCAGCCCGGCAATGCAGACATTTTAATTCACAAGCTCGTGTAACTTCCCATATCACGATAAAAGGATTTTCATCATAGTTCATTTTCAATCTTTCTCCTTCCTACATACTTATAATCAGTATAGGAAAGATTCTAAAAAAACACTGTGAGCTATTTCACTGCATCTTTATCTTATTTCCTTTATAATGAGAATGGATATCATTAATATTAGGAGTGTTGTGCATGTCGCAAGCGTTCGAAGAAAAATTATATGCCAATTTAGAGGCTGTTATCGATCCTGAATTAGGTGTAGATATTATCAATCTTGGTTTAGTATATGATGTGACAGCAGATGAAAATAATAATGCTGTTGTAACAATGACGATGACTTCGATCGGTTGTCCAATGGCTGGGCAGATCGTATCAGATGTCAAAAAAGTATTATCGACAAATGTACCCGAAGTAAATGAAATAGAGGTCAATGTGGTTTGGAATCCACCTTGGTCAAAAGAGCGTATGTCACGTATGGCAAAAATCGCTCTCGGTATTCGCGATTAAATAACAAAGAAAGACCTGACATTATCGATGTCAGGTCTTTTTTCATCTTATTTCACACCAACTGCGTCATAAGCTTTCGTTACAGCTTGTACTTCTTTAGAGTTTTGACCATATAAGTCTGTCGCAGATTGAAGTGCAGCTTGGCGCATCATTTTAAAGTTAGAGTTTGCAGTTAAATATTTTGTAAGAGCGCGGTAGTAAATTTTTTCTGTTGCTTCACGGCCTACGCCATTTACTTTCACACCATAATGTGTGCCACCTTCAGATACTAAATATGCGGCTTTGTTATTAATACTACTGTTAATATGCACGCCGCCATTATCAGCTTTTCCAGTGTAGCGTTTGCTGTAATGATCTGGGTAACCTTCACCAGGTTTTAATGGGTTCGGAATAGATGCTGGATCTTTCAGAGAACGAAGCGCATCCCCTTCAACACCAGGTGTATAAATATCAGCACCTAAATCCCAGCTTTTCTTCTCAACCATTACACCCATAATATCAGATAATGATTCATTTAATGCTCCTGGCTCATCTTTGTAAACAAGATTCGCCGTATGCTCTGTTACAGCATGTGTTAGCTCATGTCCAATAACGTCTAAACCTGCAGATAATGGAATGAATGTTTTTCCATCCCCATCTCCATACATCATTTGTACACCGTTCCAAGCTGCGTTATTCCACCCTTCACCTACGTGAACAGTAGAAATCAGCCTCGCACCTTTATTATCGAAAGAATTACGGTTAAATGTCTTTTTATAATAATCGTATACTTTTCCTGCATTTACATGTGCGTCAACAGCCGCTTTATCTTCAAAGAATTTTGATTTACTTTCTACTTCTTCACCTGTATATCCAAGCCATTGTGAGAAGAGATTAAACCAGTTCTCATCCATATTTTGTGCATCAAACGTATGAACACCATTTCCACGTTTTCCATCAAACAAGTTAAATGCTCCTGTTTTTTCATCTTGAGCAATTTCAAATGATTGCTTGTTTCCTAGAACGCCATAGCCAAAACCAGTAATATGGTCGATTGCATTATATTTCTCAATCACATTTCCATTTGTTGCATCAACAAAGTAATGCCAGTATCCTGGTGCTGGTTTTGAAATAGACGCTTTAACAAGGTATGCAAGATAGTATTGTCCATCTTTTTCATACACATATAAATCTTTTTTCACACCATCATATTTATCTACTTTGCCAATTTCTTTCTCAATATCAGCCTTTGCAACTTCTACCGCCTTCTCATCAGTAATGCTAGCTGCAGCTGGAATATTTTTATCTTCTAAATTCGGGATAACTTGCCCGAAGAACGCCTTTACGTTATTGTCTTTATCAAGCGTAACTGTTTGATCTGATCCATATACAGGAACATTATTATGTTTCTCAACTAACTTCACATGTGTTGTACCCGAGTCAGCGTCCTTTTCTTCCCCTACAATATTAAAATGTTTGTCAATATTTCCTGCTAATTTAAACATATCTTTCTTGCTCTCTAAATACTGAAATACTGTTTCCTTTTTATCTAATCCTTGCGGTGCTTTCCATTCCTCACCTATGTAAGCCGGTGTTTTAAATTCTTGGTGATACTGAATTTGTTGCTCTGCCGCTTGTGTTTTTGTTGCTCCGAATGCCCCAAAACCTCCAACGATAACGGATAAAGCTAATGCTGATGAAACGACTTGCTTTTTCAATCTAACACTCCCCATTCCCCAAAAATTTTTGACACTCTTATACATTTCGAGAAAAGGAAAATATCTCCTACCAAAAAATATTGAGAAACTTTTTTACAATTCCATCCAAAAATCCCTATTTTAAATTCGCAAAACATTCCCATTATATTACACTTAAAAATATCTACATATAAAAAATAAAGATAAAATTGCATAGCCTTCTTAACTAGAATCATACTTTATCTTTGAAAGGTGGTGATATAATGTTACCGCAAATTATTATGTATTCCTTCTGTCCGATAACCTTAGTAGCGACTTTCCTCCTTTTCATAAAACTACAGCAAAAAGCAATCGTATATTTTCTACCTACTATCGTTTCAGCAATATTAGGCGTTCTCTGCTATGCTCAGTTTTTATTCACTAACGGGTTAAATGAATTTGTTCTCGCCATTTTCTTTATAGTTACAGCATTAACAAATCTATTTTTCATTCTAATCTTAAAAGTATTCAAGATGTTTCGTATGAGGAATTAAGAAAAGCACAAAAAGAAATAGCGCATTATTTTCACTGCGCTATTTCTTTTTTATTCATAGTGTCTCTTATTGCTTTTTCATCTCAATCGCTAAATAATGTGAGTGCTCTTTTGCTTGAATACGAATATCTTCTTCAACTACTTCTGCTGCATCGCGCATTACAAGTGTCTCACCATTTACAACACCGCTTCCTTCAATTTGCACAAGATAAACTTGACGATCTTCGCTAACAGGGAAAGTGATTTCTTTTCCTATTTCTAAAGATAGTGAATATAAATTTGCGTCTTGATGAATTTCAATTGGTGCACCACCATCAATTGGAGATACCATATGGAACCAATTGTTTTCACGTTTATTCCAATCAAACTTGAACTCACCGTAGTTTGGTGTGTGCCCTGCGCGGTCTGGTAAAATCCAAATTTGTAATAGGCGTAATGTCTCATTCCCTAAATTATGTTCACTATGAAAAACACCTGTACCAGCGCTCATATATTGTACATGCCCACGCTCAATTGTACCGCGGTTCCCCATGCTATCTTGATGTGTTAATGCACCATCTACAACGTAAGAAATAATCTCCATATCACGGTGCGGATGCATATCAAATCCTGTTTGCGCTGCTACTAAATCATCATTAATAACGCGAAGCGCCCCAAATCTCATATTATCTGGATTATAATAATCTGCGAATGAAAAATGAAAATGTGTATTTAACCAACCGTGATTTGCTCTTCCCATATTTTTATGATCAACTTTTTTAAACATATCCTTCACCTCATATTATCTCGAATTCGAGATATTTATTTAAAATTTTTTATTGTAACTTTCGAAGTAATTCTAGTAGTTGTTTTTGTTCATTACGATTTAACTTATCAAATTGTTCTGCTTGAAACGTCTCTTGCGGTGGAACAACATCTTCATACAAAACTCTGCCCTTTTCAGTTAACGAAAGGTATTTCGTAGTACCTTCCTGTTCTCGCTTAATCCAATCAAGCTGCTCCATTTTATTTAAAAGCTGCGTGATGTTCCCTTTTGTAACAAATAGCTTTCGCCCGAGTTCTTGCTGTGTTAATCGATCGTGCCCACCAATTTGGGCTAGAACATCAAACTGGGCAGCAGATAAACTCCATTCTTTCAAATGTTGATTTGTCTCACGAATGCTTCTGTTATAAAAGCGTGATAAACGAAACCATAACAATAATCCTAATCTTTCTTCTGTTTTCATTCCATCACCTCGCTTACTTGATGTCTTTAGTTTAGAACTAAACTTTAAAAATGTCAATTACTTTATTTTAGTAAGTGATAAACAAAAGCATAGTGAATTTCTCTCACTATGCCTTAGTTTAAGTTTCTTCTTATATATTCATTCATTTTACGTTCTGCAAATGCTCGGGCATCCTTTTCAATCCCACGTGCTTCATACGCTTCTTTTCCAATGTATAATACATTTTTCTCATGTTGCATTGAATGCCTGAATTCATGTAGTAATGTTTTGAGCACTTGCTCATACTGTTCCCACATACAAACAAAAATCATTTGTCTTTCTTTATGATAAAAACCGCTTAAAGGAAATAAAAATTCTTCTTCCTCTTCTCCTAAGTTTGCAAGCACATTATTTGTATCACACGTATCGCAAAAAATAACTGGAATTTCGCGTTTCTCAATAAGTGAAAATATATCATTTTTCACCCGCTGAATATCCCACGGAAACTCTGAGTCCAGCACATACCAATTTCCAGCTTGCTGATATACGTTTTGAAACTGGAGTTCCATTGCCCTCCATTCTCCTTTCTATATTCCCTTTTTCTATATGTATGCCACCATATAGGAAAAATAAACACATATTGCAATACAACATTACATCTATATAAATCCATTTTGATTTTTCAACATATAAGTCGCTGCTTTGAAGAACAAAAGGTGACCCCTACTTGTTTTCTCTCTTTGTTTTTACTTGGCATGGGGCAGGAAAAGGATCTGACCGCTTCTATGCATGGCTAGATGCTCTCTCCCACCTAAAAAGAACGGTTTTATCTCGTTTTTCAATTTGTATTTATATAGTTCAAAAATAATGTTTGTAAATGGTTGATTTATACCAATTACTAGATTATAATAATTATAAATTAATAAAAGATATAATAACTCAAAAGGAGATTGATCATATGAACACACAAGTAATCGAAGTATTAAACAAACAGGTAGCAGACTGGAACGTATTATTTACAAAATTACACAATTTCCATTGGTATGTAAAAGGACCTCAATTCTTTACATTACATGAGAAATTCGAACAATTTTACACAGAAGCAGCTGGACACATCGATGAAATTGCAGAACGCATTTTAGCAATTGGTGGCAAACCAGTAGCGACAATGAAAGAATACTTAGAACGATCTTCTGTTCAAGAAGCGGCTTACGGAGAGACTGCAGAAGGGATGGTCGAAGCAATTATGAAAGACTACCAAATGATGCTAGGCGAACTGAAAAAAGGTATGGAAATCGCGCAGGATGCTGACGACGAAACGACATCTGACTTACTACTTGGCATCTACACAGAACTAGAAAAACACGCTTGGATGCTACGTGCGTTCTTGAATCAATAATCATATTAAAAGCGCAAGCGGCTCGCTTAGAACAGGAGGGCGTTGGAACTCCTGATTCAGAGGCGCTTTTTGCCTCAGATAAAGGAGTGAAACGACCGACTGTTCTAGCCGCTGGAGCTGGATACTATTAAAAGCGCAAGCGGCTCGGTCAATAAATCCCCTCAATTCACTTGAGGGGATTTATTATTATATCGATATATCTCAACCGTTTTTATGTTAAAATATAGAAAATAGCCATCTAATAGTTACGTCTAGACAATACTTTTCCAAATTCATCATTTAGGTACTATCACTATCAAATGACGGGAGTGGTTCAGTTGAAAGACTATTTGATTCGAGTATTTTTCGCTTCATTAGCTGTTGGAATTACTTTCATGATAGCCAATATTTTAAGCATAAACGTAGATGTAGGAAGCTACCCTTTCCTTATCTGTATCGCGATACTTGGTGGTTGGGGTGGCTGGCATTTATATAAGAAATCTATGAAAGGCAAATCTAAAGGCATTCCGAAATGAACGGAATGCCTCTTTTTATTCACCTTATTATGATAACTGCTTCCACTTATTCCCCATAACAGGTCTCTTATAGTTTTTCATGTGGAGCAATAATTCTTCTGCATTATCCGCCGAAACAATTAACTCTTTATTCGATGGATTCATAAACCCTTCTTCTGCCGTGCGATCGATCATTTGCAAAATTGGACTATAAAAATCTTTAATATTTAATAATCCAACTGGCTTGTCATGAATTCCAATTTGTGACCAACATACAACCTCAAATAACTCTTCAAATGTTCCGTAGCCACCTGGTAACGCAATAAATGCATCCGCAAGCTCTCCCATTTTTGCTTTGCGCTCATGCATTGTTTCTACTTCAATTAGTTCTGTTAATCCTTTATGAACAATCTCTCCGCGAAATAAACCACGAGGCATAACACCAGTGACACGTCCGCCTAAGCGCAACACTTCATTGGCTACTTCCCCCATTAAACCAACACATGAACCGCCGTATACTAGTTCACAATTATTTTGGACAAGCACTTCTCCAAGCTTAATTGCTTGCTCTTTAAATTCAGGTCTTTCTCCTAAATTAGAACCTGCAAACACACAAATCTTTCTCATACCTACACCCCGAAACTATATATTGTTATGATACAATGAATATTGTACAACATATTGAGGGGATGGGAAAGAATTGAATATTGCCGAATTTCAGAGATGGGTTGAGGAATTTTACGAAAAACGAAGCTGGTCACAATATAACTCTTTTATTCGCTTGAATTTCTTAACAGAAGAAGTAGGAGAAGTTTCACGAGTTGTACGCGCCATTGAAATTGGACGCGATCGCCCAGATGAACAAGTAAAACAAGTGGAAGAATTGAAAATTGAATTAAAAGAAGAACTTGGAGATGTACTTGCAAACCTCATTATCCTTTCTCAAAAATATGATTTAGACTTACAAGATATTATGGAGGCACATGTCGAGAAGCTTTCTAATCGTTTCGAAAACAAATGAGAATATTTATCAATTATGATATAATGGTTCCGACAACATACAAAGGAGAGAATTTATGTTATCTACTAAATTACACGATGCGCTTAACGACCAAATGAATTTTGAATTTTACTCTGCCCATGTTTACATGGCAATGGCTGCTTACTGCACAGCAGAAAGCTATGATGGATTTGCAAACTTTTTCCTTGTACAAGCAGAAGAAGAGCGTTTCCACGCAATGAAACTTTACAATTACATTAATGACCGCGGAGAGCGCGCCATTATTACTGGATTCGAAAACCCTAACAATGAATATGAATCGGTTTTAAGCTCATTTGAGATCGCACTTGAGCATGAGCGTGAAGTAACAAAGCGTATTTACAACTTATCCGATATCGCTTGGGATGAGCGTGAGCACGCGACAATTACATTCTTAAAATGGTTCGTTGACGAACAGGTTGAAGAAGAAGCTTCTTTCGACAGCATCATCCAAAAACTAAAACGTATTACAAGCGACTCTAACGCTCTATTTATGTTAGATGCGGAATTGGAAAAACGTACGTTTACTCCTCCTGCTGAGTAATATCCTTATCACCTTAATGAATTCGTTAAGGTGATTTTTTTCTCCTTTAAATCACTTTTCACCTTAACATCGGATTAAAATCAGCTTAAATCTTCGCTCATTCTACATAGGACTACTATTATAAATGGTATTATTTTCAATATAGAGTACAAACGGGAAGGAGAACATCTCTATGAAACAACGTGTAGAAGCAATCGATGCCGTTCGTGGTTTTGCTTTATTCGGTATTTTACTTGTTAACATGACATTAATTCAATTTGGAATGTTTAGCGGTGAACAGCCTACTTATGTATTCGGAAAAGTTGATGAAGGTGCCAATTGGTTTATTCAATTTTTTGGCACCCACAATTTCATTTCCCTATTTTCTTTTCTATTTGGGATTAGTATTACTTTGCTGCAAAACAGTATCATAAAAAAGAAAAACGTTTCTTTCCGGTTTATATCCGCCGCCTTAGTATTTTACTCATCCTCGGATATCTCCATGGTACTTTTATTTGGGATGGGGATATTTTATTCGGTTATGGAATTATAGGAATCTTATTAATGATGTTTATAAATCGAAAGCCCAAAACATTGATCATTTGGGCATCCATCATACTAGTACTAACTATGCTGATGTCTTATCCCTTTGAACCAAGTACCAATATGTCCGATGACTTTGCACCTTATATCGCAAAAGAACAACAGGTTCATGAAACTGGTAGCTATATAGAACATGTAAGCTTCCGCCTTAATGAAGATCCTTTTAAGTATATTGGGATCACTGGCTTTTTCGGAACATTTTTCATAACACTTTTCGCACTGATTTTCATGACTCCACTATTCCTACTAGGAATGTATGTTGGAAAAAAAGGCTGGCTGTTTGAAATAGATAAACATTTACCTTCCCTCAAAAAAATCTGGTTCATCAGCGGTATTTTTTCTTTCACAGTAAAAATCTTAGAACTATTAACAAAACAACCTCTTCTCATTATGTTAAAAGACAGTGTTACACCGCTTAGCATGGCCATTTTTTACGGAAGCTCTATCATTTTATTATTTCGTTACAAAAAAGCATCACGTTTATTAGAATATATGGCTAACATGGGAAAAATGTCAGTTAGTAACTATTTAGCGCAATCCATCATTGCTACCACCATTTTTTATGCGTATGGACTTGGTTTATATGGGAAAATCGGCTACTTCTTTGGCATTGTCTTAACAATTGTAATTTACGTCATCCAATTATATGCTAGCACCTGTTGGTTAAAAAGGTATCGCATAGGGCCAGTTGAATACGTATGGCGTCTTGGCACATATTTAAAAAGGCCTGCTTTTAAACGTAAGTTAAACAAAGTAAGTTAAACAAAAAAAGCAATGAGCTCACGCGCCCATTGCTTTCCTTATTTTTAAAGCATAACCCCAACGATAACCGCTGATAATATACTTACTAACGTTGCACCATACACAAGCTTTAATCCGAAAGAAGATACAACGTTCGCTTGTTTTCCATCGATACTCTTTGTTGCACCTGCGATAATCCCAATAGATGAGAAGTTTGCAAATGATACAAGGAAGATTGATAAAATACCTACTGTACGAGCTGATAAATCGCCAGCTACTTTTCCTAAATCAAGCATCGCAACAAATTCGTTTGTTACTAATTTGGTTGCCATAATTTGTCCTGCTTGTAGCATCTCTGATGTTGGGATACCCATAACAAATGCTAATGGTGAGAACACATATCCTAAAATGCTTTGGAACGTAATGCCGAAAATAGAATCAAATACACCATTAATTGCTGTAATTAATGCTACGAATCCAATTAACATTGCTGCTACTGTTACTGCAATAGAGAATCCAAGCATAATGTATTCGCCTAACATTTCGAAGAACGTTTGCTTCTTATCTTCTTGTAATTCTAAAATATCTTCTTCTTCACTAATGTCATACGGATTAATGATATGAACGATAATGAATCCACTGAATAAGTTTAATACAAGTGCTGTTACTACATATTTTGGATCAATCATTTTCATATAAGAACCGACAATTGACATCGATACCGTTGACATAGAAGATGCACAAAGTGTATATAAACGATTTTTTGGTAATTTACTTAATTGATCTTTTACTGTGATAAATACTTCACCTTGACCAACGATTGCCGCTGCTACTGCATTATAGGATTCTAATTTTCCTAGACCATTTATTTTACTTAATACGAAACCGACTGCACGAATAATAATCGGTAAAATTTTAAGATGTTGCAGAATACCAATCAATACCGCTAAGAAAATAATTGGTAGTAATACTGTTAAGAAGAACGGTGCTTGTCCATCATTCGCTAAACCACCAAATACGAAGTTAACCCCAGCTTCTGCGTATTTTAAAATGGCGCCAAAGCCATCTGAAATTCCTTTTACTAATACAAATCCAATCTTTGTATTTAATAAGAAGTAAGCCAATGCTAATTGAATAACAAGCATAATTGCAATTGGTTTATACTTAATTTTCTTACGATCTGAACTTACAAGGAAACCTAGTACAAATACAACAAGTAAACCGACTAGAAACATCACTAGTTTCATATGTGAATCCTCCACTTTCCATGAGTTATTGGTCGTCCAACGAATGACGTCTGACCATCGATGTTAAAAAAATAGAACCCCTAAATACTATTTACTTTACAATGTATCCTAAAACCAGTAAGCGTTTACATAAATTATAATTTACAATTAGTGGTCTTCTTACCTACTTGATTTAAAGTATGAAACTGATACCACCCACAAACAAATTGTAAGCGTTATCCAGATGAAATGCAACATAATTTTTTCAATAAATGATATGTTAATTTCTCCCTTACAAATCTCGCTAGAATTTATGTCTATGAAATAAAAAAGCAATGAGCTTCTGCTCACTGCTTTTTATTTCTATAACATTACACCAACGATAATCGCTGATAAAATACTTACTAACGTTGCACCATATACAAGCTTTAATCCGAATGAAGAAACAACATTTGATTGATTTTCATCGATCCCTTTCGTTGCCCCTGCAATAATTCCAATAGATGAGAAGTTTGCAAATGATACAAGGAATACAGAAAGGATACCAACTGTACGAGCTGATAATTCTCCTCCTACTTTTCCAAGGTCAAGCATCGCAACAAATTCATTTGATACTAATTTTGTTGCCATAATTTGTCCCGCTGTTACCATTTCTGATTGCGGGATACCCATTACAAATGCAAGTGGTGAGAAAATGTATCCTAATATTGCTTGGAATGTAATGCCGAAAATAGAATCGAACAAGCTATTAATTGCTGTAATTAACGCTACGAAACCAAGTAACATCGCTGCTACTGTAATCGCAATTGTAAATCCAAGCATAATATATTCGCCAAGCATTTCGAAAAATGATTGCTTTTGTTTATTTTCTAACTTAAGTGTGTCCTCTTCTTCCGTAATATCATACGGGTTAATAATATGAATGATAATAAAACCACTAAATAAATTTAATACAAGTGCTGTTACTACATATTTCGGATCAATCATTTTCATATATGATCCAACAATCGACATAGATACTGTCGACATAGAAGAAGCACAAAGTGTATATAAACGATGCCTCGGTATTTTGCTTAATTGATCTTTTACCGTAATAAATACTTCAGCCTGCCCGACGATTGCTGCCGCTACTGCATTATATGATTCTAACTTTCCTAAACCATTTACTTTACTTAACAGGGTACCAATTGAACGAATAAATATCGGTAAAATTTTAAAGTGTTGCAGGATCCCAATTAATACGGCAAAGAACACGATTGGTAATAATGCTGTTAAGAAGAAGGAAATTTCCCCTTTATTAACAAGACCACCAAATACGAAAACGATTCCAGATTCCGCATATGTAAGTAATGCTCCAAATCCATCAGAAATTCCTTTTACTAAAATATAACCAATCTGTGTATTTAATAGGAAGTACGATAATGCTAACTGAATAACAAGCATAACCACAATTGGTTTATACTTAATCTTCTTTCGATCCGTACTTATAAGAAACCCGAGTATAAATACAACGAGTAATCCTACAAGAAACATAACAAATTTCATAGATAAAATCCTCCATTTAAACCTTATTCAACGCTATAGAAAATTATTTAACGTTGAACGTCTGACCATATAAAAAATAAATAATCCGAACTTTCACCTAACATATAAAAATATATATGCTATACCTCAAAACCCGTCTTACCTCTTACCTGGAAAGACCTTATACATTCTAACATAAATTTCAACTCACATCTTTATATTTCTAAAAAAATATAATAAACATAAAAACTCTATTAATGTTCGGTTTTTCCTACAAACCATAAAAAAAGGCATCAGATTCTCTCTGATGCCCTTTCCTTATTATACAGCTTTTTCTTCTTTTTCTTTTGTTACCATAGAATCTTCCCAGCATTCTGTGTTTTCCAAACCTGGAATAGAGCTTGCATGGAAGACTGGATCTTTCCCTTGTTTCTTTTGCTTTACATAGTCTGTCAACGCAGCATATGCAAATCGGCCAAGAAGTGTAATCGCAATTAAGTTTGTGATTACCATTAGACCCATAAATAAGTCTGCCATATTCCATACGACTTGAAGCGTCGCAACAGAACCGAATAACACCATTCCAACTACTGCAGCACGGTAAATCATTAACCATGTTTTACTTTTCTTAATGAATTCGATATTTGTTTCACCATAATAATAGTTTCCTAGAAGTGAACTGAACGCAAATAGGAAAATAATAATCGCTAAGAAGCTACTTGCCCATGGACCAATTTGTGAGCTTAGCGCCTTTTGTGTTAATTCAATTCCTTCTAAATTCGTTGCCTTATATGCTCCAGAGCATAGTACGATAAACGCTGTTGATGTACATACTAAAAATGTATCTACTAAAACTCCAATTGTTTGAATAAATCCTTGTTTAGCTGGATGCGTTACATCTGCTGTCGCAGCCGCATTCGGCGCACTACCCATACCTGCTTCGTTCGCAAATAATCCACGCTGAATACCATACTTCATCGCAGCCCCGATACCGCCACCTACAGCTGAATCTAAACCGAATGCACCTTTAAAGATTTCTGTGAAAACATCTGGTAGTAAATAGAAGTTTTTAATAACAACGAAAACAGCTACTGCTATATAAATAATTGCCATTGGTGGAACAATCATTTCTGACATACGTGCAATACTTTTAACGCCGCCAAAAATAATAACTGCGACTAATGCAGCTAATGCGATTCCTACAACATAACGCTCTAAACCGAATGCATTTTTAAATGCTAGCGTAACTGTATTTGCCTGTACTGAGTTGAAAATTAAACCGTAACTAATTGTAATCAGAATAGAAAACCAAATTCCCATCCAACGTTTATTTAAACCTTTTTCCATATAATAAGCAGGACCACCACGGAAGCCGCTGCCATCTTTTACTTTATAAATCTGTGCAAGTGTACTTTCTACAAAGCTTGAAGATGCCCCGATAATTGCAATTACCCACATCCAAAAGACTGCGCCGGGTCCTCCCATAGAAATAGCTAGTGCCACACCAGCCAAGTTCCCGATCCCAATGCGGGCTGCTGAACTCATACAGAAAGCTTGGAAAGAAGATACGCTGCCCTTTTTACGTGTCTTTCCAGTTAATCCATCACTCATTAATCGTACCATTTCGCCTAGATGGGTAATTTGTACGAATTTCAATTTAATAGAAAAATAAAGCCCTAAGCCTATTAACATTGCGATAAGAATATATGACCAAAGAATCGTATTCGTTGATGAAACGAACTGTTCTAAAATATTCATACGATTAGTCCCTCCCTTTTCTTCTCATAAATTGAATTATATTTAAAAAATATTCAAAAATCAACATTTTTCGACAGATTATCGCTTCCAAATGTTAGGTTTTATAACACAATCGTGTTACTTGTTAAGAAATATGACTTCTTATTTTTAGAAACGCACATACTACTTGAAGAAATATTTTTCATAAACAAAGCGATTGACAAAAACTAACTCTGTAACTATACTAGTTACAACAAGTGGTATCAAACTTGCTTAACTACATCGATTCATTTTTGCACATACATTTTAGGTATTTATTCTATTAAACATTTGGAGGTATATATTATGAAAATCGGAATTATCGGAGCAAACGGAAAAGCTGGAAGTCGTATTATGAAAGAAGCACTTGATCGCGGTCATGAAGTTACTGCAATCGTAAGAAACGCCGCAAAAATCACAGAGAATAATGTAAAAGTTTTAGAAAAAGATGTTTTCGATCTTACTGCTAATGACATACAAGCATTTGACATAATCGTGAATGCGTTTGGCGCTCCTGCTGGAAGTGAACATCTTCACGTAGATGCAGGGAACGTATTAATTGAGGCAATGAAAGGTGCCCCTAATACGAAGTTACTTGTTGTCGGAGGCGCTGGAAGTTTATTTGTAGATGAGGCAAAAACAACACGTGTATTTGATACACCAGGTTTCCCTAAAGAATATCTTGCAACAGCTCAAAACCAAGGAAAAAACCTAGAAATTTTACAACAAACAAACGATATCACTTGGACATTCATTAGTCCTTCTGCTCTATTCGCATTAGGAAAACGTACTGGTTCTTACAAAGCTGGTAAAGACCACCTTCTTGTTAACGAAAAAGGCGACAGCTATGTAAGTTACGAAGACTTCGCTGTAGCTGCACTTGATGAAATTGAAAATCCAAAACACGTGAACGAACGCTTTACAGTTGTATCAGAAGCTGAATAATAATAGAAAAAAAGCGCTGGCAAACGCCAGCGCTTTTTTATCGTTTATAAGGTTTATTCGGTTTCTGCGGTGCTTCAGTTTTTTTCCAGCTTACCGCTAAATCTGGGCTTGTTTTTTCTTCACTGCGCTCTAATAAAACTACCGCATCTTGAATTTTCGGTGTTCCTTTATGCGCGATACCTTGTAATTTTGTTAAAGTTCCTGATACTTTAAAGCTAAATTCACCAGATGGCGTCTGTTTTGGAATTAAAATACGGAACTTTTCCCCCACATTAAACTGTGTTTTTGTTTCGCCCTTTTCATTCACAAATTTAACTCCTGCAGGCGCACCAGTTGCTTGCACTTGGTACGTTCCACTTTTCGCATTTGTTTGCACCGTATATAAACCTGTTTCGAAGAACTCATCTTTTAATACTGCTTCTTGCTTTTCTGACGGCGTAACACTCATCGTAATTTCTTGTACTTCTTCACTGCTCTTTGCTTTCGCAACAATATCTTTCATTACTTTTTCTACATTTTTATTACGAAAATCTAAATCATTAATATCCACTTGTCCCAGCGCATTCCATACAGCGAGCTGCGTCGCATAATGCGCCTCTCTCCAATCAGAGACACCTAATTCTTGTGGACTCTTCTGTGGATATCCATTTAATAACACGCGGTACACCCCAATATCCACCTTACCTATTTCAGGTAAATCTTGACCGCTTGGTGATTTCAAATCTACATTCAAGCAGAATGCAATTTTCCCATCTGCTGTTTTAATAAGCTCTGTTCGGATTGGTTTCTTTTTTGATTTACTGTAGCTCCAATCCATTTGATACTTTGTATGATCCATGACTTCTGCCGATGCTTTTTGGAGTGGGAATAATAAATTCGCAAATACAAATAAAACACTCAAAAAAGCAACCAATAACTTATACGATTGTTTAATATTCATGTTCACAACCCCTTATAAAATAACAAATTTACTACTGTATAGTATCTAGTTAAAAAGTCTTTTTATACATTACTTTTCCCTTCTTAAGACGCTATAAAAAAACACGCGCAGAGATCATTCTACGCGTGTTTCTATTATCATTTAGTTTTCTTGCAATAATAATTTCGAACGTACTAACGCTCCTCTTACCTTAATCCCAACCCATGCAGCTAATGCAGCTTTTATTACGCCTACAATAAGGAAGGGCACAAAACCACCCATGAAAGCAACTTGCCATCCTAGCGATGCCACATACTTTAAGAATACAGTCCCAATCGTTAATGTCACAAACATTCCTAAAACATTTGCCATTAACGAATTCCAAAATGTAAGCTTTGTCTTCTCAGTTAACAAACCAATTAAAAAAGCAGTTGGAATGAAGGCTAATAGGAAGCCGCCTGTAGGACCAAATAAAACGGATAAACCGCCACTAAACCCAGCATAAACAGGAATTCCAGTTGCACCAATTAAAACATATAACAGTACAGATAAAGTGCCATAACGTGAACCCAAAATTGTAGCAGTAAGACCAATCGCTAATGTTTGTCCTGTTATCGGAACGAGCGGCAGAGGAATTGTAACTTGGGCCAAAATACCAATAATAGCAGCAAATAGTGCAGTAACAATTAACATGCGGAAATGATTTGTACGATGATTGTTCATATGTGCCTCCCTAGGAAAATTTCATATTATAAATTTAAGATATCCTATTTCATATACAGAGTAAATATTTGTTTGAATTTTTAGTTTTCTGCAATTAAAAAGAAGAGCACAAATTTTTTTGTGCCCCTCTCTTCTGTTCATTTTAGAAATCAAAGTTATCCGGATCTGGACCAACGCGATGATTCTGATTTAACGCATCAATTTGTTCCATATCTTCTTTTGTTAATTCAAAATTAAATATGTCCGCATTTTGGGTAATACGGTGTTCTTTTGTTGATTTCGGAATCGTTACAACTTCATTTTGTAAATCCCAGCGCAAGATAATTTGCGCAGTCGTTTTACCGTATTTATCTGCGATTTCTTGTAATGTTTCGTTATCTAATAACTGCCCTTGCATAAGAGGTGACCAAGCCTCCATTTGAATACCTTGTTCACGACAGAAGTCCCGCAATTCTTTTTGCGTTAAACGTGGATGATATTCTACTTGGTTAATCATCGGTTTCACTTCTGCATCTTCCATTACATCTTTCAAATGATGAATTTGGAAGTTACTCACACCAATTGCACGTACGCGTCCTTCTTTATATAACTTTTCTAATGCTCTCCATGTATCTTTATATTTTCCTCCTACCGGCCAATGAACAAGATATAAATCTAAATACTCAAGCCCTAACTTTTGTAGACTTTCTTCATAAGCTGCTAACGTCTCTTCGTATCCTTGATCTTTGTTCCATACTTTTGAAGTGATGAATAAGTCTTCTCTTGAGATACCTGCTTCTTTAATACCTTCGCGAATTCCTTCTCCTACCGCTTTTTCATTTGCATAAATCGCCGCTGTATCAATGCTGCGATATCCTTGTTTAATCGCCGTTTTTACTGCATTAACAAGTTCAGGTCCTTCCTCTACTTTAAATACACCTAAACCAAACCAAGGCATTTCCACGCCGTTATGCAACGCTACACGATCTTGTAAATTCTTAATCATATTCTCTTTCTCTCCTATCATCTTTTCATTTGTATAATATGGTTCACTTATAAATATTAACTTTTTACCTGATCTCGTTTTTCTAATCCCATACTCCATGCCGTTAATATGACTGCACCAGCTACCATAATCGCGCCGACCCACGCTGTATGAATTAACCCTAATGAATTCGTTACAATGCCACCAAGGTAAGCCCCAAGAGCAATCCCTGCATTAAAGGAGGCAATGTTAATTGCAGATGCAACATCTACAGCGCTCGGAACAAAGCGTTCAGCTAATATCACAACATATACTTGTAATCCTGGAACATTCATAAACGCGAATAATCCCATTAAAATAATCGTGATGAGCCCTGCTACCTTAAACGGCGCCGTAAATGTGAGTACGAATAGCACAATCGCTTGAATGAAAAACATATAGAATAATGCACGAATTGGATTATGGTTCGATAGTTTTCCACCAATCATATTTCCAATCGCAATTGCAATCCCATACACTAACAAAATGATTGTAACTGTACTTGCTTTAAACCCTGTCACCTCTTGTAATAATGGAGACAAGTACGTAAATGTTACAAATGTTCCGCCGTACCCTAATGCGGTAATTACGAAAACAAGTAATAGTCTTCCGTTTGTTATTAATTTAAATTGATCGCGAAATGATACAGACGTACCTTTTTTTAAACTAGATGGAATTAACAAACTGTTTGCGATAAGGGCAACAATTCCAATTGCTACGATAACCATGAACGAAGCTCTCCAGCCAAATTGTTGACCAATAAATGTTCCAATTGGTACACCTGTGATAGTTGCGACTGTTAAGCCTGTGAACATAAAAGCAATTGCACTAGCACGTTTATCTTCTGGCACAAGAGCTGCAGCGATTGTTGAACCTATCGACATAAATACCCCATGCGCAAATGCAGATACAACTCTCGCAACAAGCAGTACACCAAAGCCTGTTGCCACTCCTGCAATACCATTACCAATAATGAAAACAATCATAATCCACATTAATAACGTTTTCCGTGACATACTAGCTGTCAACGACGTTAATATAGGAGCGCCAAATGCTACTCCTAGTGCATATAAAGACACGGTTAAACCTGCTGTTGTAACTGAAACATGTAAATCGTTCGAAATAGATGGCAATAAACCGACGCTAATAAATTCAGTTGTACCAATTCCAAACGCACTAATCGCTAATGCTAATAAAGCAAACACACTTCTTCTATTTGTTTGAACATCTGAAGACGGTACTGTATATGAACTCAATCGAACTCCTCCTTAATATGAGAAATCCAATCATAATAGTATGATAAAAAGGCCCTTTTATCTTCTAATAAACACAGTTTTACTGCTCACAACTGCTATTATGAATGGTTTCATTCTTTTTCGAAAGAACGCACTTTAAAGTGCGATAGGTACCAAAAGGTAACATAGTTACTTTTTGGTACCGTACTACTCATTTACATCTTACGTATGCTATTATGAAACATGTTCAACATGAAAAACAGTACGTACTTTAAAGTGCTATAGGCACTAAAAAGTAATATATGATTATATAAAAGTTCATTAAAGGTGGTTGTAATATATGAAGACATATAATATTCCTGTAGAAGCAACCTTAGAAGTAATCGGGGGAAAATGGAAAGTCGTCATCCTTTGTCACTTAACAAAAGGAACAAAACGAACAAGTGAATTAAAGCGTTTAATGCCTGGCATTACGCAAAAGATGCTCACACAGCAATTGCGTGAATTAGAAGAAGATGGGGTTATTCAAAGAAAGGTATATAATCAAGTACCACCAAAAGTTGAATACTCTCTTACCGACTACGGTCGGTCCTTAGAAGCGATTCTTGATTCCCTTTGCACTTGGGGGGAGTGCCATCTTGAAAAGAACGGGAATTCGTCCATGCTTATCCCGCAAACAGATCAATCTTAATCAGAAAAAAAGGAAAAAATGAACATTCATTTGCTCGTTTTTTCCTTTTTTTCTCTATAATTAAGTATATTTTAGGTAACAGTAAAATAAAATATATGCTTTTTTCCCTTGCTAATACTAAGTTATGGACTCAAAGTCAAATAATTAGGGATCATTTTTATGTTAACCTGGGTGTATATAGTATATAATATAAGATATATATTATATACACTTTCCGATAAAGGAAGTTTCCATTATACGGACAAGCCATGTATCGGACAGTCCATAAATAATAGGTAAGAAATTATGGTTTTGAATTTATGATTGTCTACTACTTGCAATCATAAGTTTAAAGGCATTTTATTGCGTTTTGTGAAGCTTTGTATAAAGTTTTGCAAATTTTTGCTAACGCTTACCTGTTACTTGGGAATGTTTTATTCCTAAAAAAATAAGAGTATTGCTATCGTAAAGGAGAATTGGAGATGCCAGAAACTATCACTCAAACAAAGCCTGAACAAGAATCTTTACAAATTTCTGCTAGCCAAGGACAACTTGATGTACTTGATCAATTGTTAAAACCTGAAGTACAAGAGTCATTAACTACACTAGTAGAACAACTTCCAAAATTAACTGAGCTTGTTAACATTTTAACTAAGTCTTATGACTTCGCTCAAACTGTTGCTACTGACGAAGTATTAAAAAGCGACACTGTTGGCGCAATCCAAGAGATTGTAGAGCCTGTAAAAGATACAGTGAAAAGCATGGCAGCAACTGCTATCGAAGCAAAAGATCGTGCTGAAGAAAGCTCTGAAGTTATCGGTCTTTTCGGTCTGTTAAAATTACTAAAAGATCCACAAGCACAAAAAATGTTCCGTTTTATCAATGCTTATCTTCAAATTAGTGCAGAACGCAATAATAAATAATTTATCTTATAACAACAATTAGTAAAGACGGGAGATATCATACTATGTCAAAACAAATTGTCATCTTAGGCGCTGGTTATGGCGGACTTCTTGCCGCTTTAAATGTACGTAAATATTACAGCAAATCAGAAGCACAAGTTACAGTAATCAACCAATACCCAACACACCAAATCATTACAGAACTACACCGCCTAGCAGCAGGTAACGTTTCTGAACAAGCTATTGCAATGCCACTTACAAAACTTTTCAAAGGCAAAGACATCGATCTTAAAATTGCAACAGTTGAGTCATTCTCAGTAGACAAAAAAGAAATAAAACTAGCTGGTGGCACTACTTTATCTTACGATGCACTTGTAGTTGCTTTAGGAAGTAAAACTGCTTACTTCGGTATTCCAGGACTAGAAGAAAACAGCATGGTATTAAAATCTGCTGCTGATGCAAACAAAATCTACAAACATGTTGAAGATCGTATTCGTGAATACGCAAAAACAAAAAATGAAGCTGATGCTACAATCTTAATCGGTGGTGGCGGATTAACTGGCGTTGAGCTAGTTGGTGAGCTTGCTGACATTATGCCTAAACTTGCAAAAAGCCACGGCGTAAACCCTAAAGAAGTAAAATTACTTCTTGTTGAAGCAGGTCCAAAAATCCTTCCAGTATTACCAGACGATTTAATTGAACGTGCAACTACTAGCTTAGAAGCACGCGGCGTTAAATTCTTAACAGGTCTTCCTGTAACAAACGTTGCTGGCAATGAAATTGACTTAAAAGACGGTCAAAAAATCGTTGCAAACACATTCGTTTGGACAGGTGGCGTACAAGGTAACCCATTAATCGGTGAATCAGGTCTTGAAGTAAACCGTGGCCGTGCAACTGTTGATGCATACCTACAATCTACTTCTCACAAAGACGTATTCGTTGCTGGAGACAGCGCTGTTGTCTTCGGTCCAGAAGGTCGTCCATACCCACCAACTGCACAAATCGCTTGGCAAATGGGTGAGTTAATTGGATACAACTTATACGCAGCACTAGAAGGCAAAGCATTCGAAGAGTTCGCACCAGTAAACTCTGGAACACTTGCAAGTCTAGGTCGTAAAGATGCTGTTGCTACAATCGGAGCAAGCTCAACTCCACTTAAAGGCTTACCAGCATCATTAATGAAAGAAGCAAGTAACGTTCGTTACTTATCACATATTAAAGGATTATTCAGCTTAGCTTACTAATCTGATTACTAGCCCGAATCGTGATTCGGGCTTTTTTTTATTCTTAAAAAAACTTTCTTTTTTAGATAGAAGAGAGCATCCGCCCATGCATAGGAGCGGGCAGTTCCTTTTTTTTGCCCCATGCCATGTTTAAAACAAAGAGAAATGATGAGTGCAAGGCTCCTTTTGTTCTTCGTGGCAACGATTTATATATTATTCTTATTCGGCATGAAAACTAAATAAACCTCCATAACAATCTTAATATACTGACTTTTTATGACGAAATTGTGTACATAAAAAGAGTAGAAATGAGGATATCTCCTCACTTCTACTCTATAACAAACTTTATTCTCCTAATTTCACCAAGCTGTAATTCTTTTTACCTTTACGGATAATAATAAATCTTCCATCGAATGAATTTTCTACTGTAACATGTGTATTCACATCAGTCACTTTTTCACCGTTCATAGAAATAGCTCCATTATTAATATCTTCTCTGGCTTGACGTCTAGAAGGTTCAATTCCTAAATCAACTAACCACTCAACGATATTTTTTGTTTCTTTTGAAGCATGGAAAGTCGGCATATCTTTAAATCCTTGTTCAATTTCATCCGCAGTTAATGATTTAATATCCCCACTAAATAATGCTTCTGTAATTTTTAGTGCTTGGGACAGTGCATGCTCACCATGAACAAATTTCGTCATTTCTTCTGCTAGCACTTTTTGCGCTTCACGCTTATGTGGCTCCGTTTGAACCTTCACTACTAATTCATCAATTCTATCCTTCGTTAAGAACGTAAAGTATTTCAAGTACTTAACTACATCACGGTCATCCGTATTCACCCAGAACTGGTAGAATTCAAATGGCGTTGTTTTTTCAGGATCTAACCAAACTGCTCCGCCTGCTGATTTACCAAATTTCGTACCGTCTGATTTTAATAATAATGGAATTGTTAATCCAAAAACTTTGGCTTCATGCCCTTCTAATTTACGAATTAAATCTAAACCACTTGTAATATTTCCCCACTGGTCACTACCACCAATTTGTAGTTGTACCCCTTCTTCTTTGTATAAGTGATGGAAATCCATTGCTTGTAATATTTGGTACGTGAATTCCGTAAATGAAATCCCTGTATCTAAACGGCTCGCTACTATATCTTTCGCTAACATACTATTTATACTAAAGTTTTTACCGTAGTCACGTAAAAACTCGATAATATTGATTTGATGCGTCCAGTCGTAGTTATTTACCATTTTCACTTCACTATTGCCGCCAAAATCAAATAGCTTTTGCATTTGTGCTGTTAATGCGTCAACATTATGCTGTACCTGTTCTAACGTCTGCAACTGACGCTCTGTTTGGCGTCCACTTGGATCCCCAATCGTCCCTGTTGCTCCCCCAATTAAAATCACTGGATGATGCCCAGCTAATTGAAACCGTTTCATCATCATAAACGGAATCAAATGTCCAATATGCATACTGTCACCTGTTGGATCTACACCACAGTACAAGGAAATCTTTTTCTCTTCTACTAATTCACGTAATCCGTCTGCATCTGTTTGTTGATTTATGGCATCGCGCCATTCTAATTCATCAATAATGTTCATGTCTTTCCATCCCCTTTAATATTTAAAATTCCAATTTAAAAAACAAAAAAGCCCCTATGTCTACATTAGACATAGGGACGATTATTAACCGTGTTACCACCCAGATTGCACAAATAGGAACAATTTCACTATCCATACCACTCTTAGCAATAATATCGATTGCCACTCCGCTTAGCATTACCTAAGATACTCCAGAGTGTAATTCACAAGTTTGTTTGTGCTAGGTTCCATCAACCCCTAGCTTTCTCGATAACAGTGACAAACTGCTACTGGGCTCTTTCAACGTATTTAATATGTTAAATTATAGCCAATTATAGTGAATTGAAAACACATTGTCAATTATGCCCAAAAAATATTCACAATTTATTTCTTGTAGCATAAAAAAATAAACATATTACGCCATTTATTCCTTAAACCTTTTACTTTAAATCTTCTCCAATAATCCTTACTTCTCTTTCTAACGTAACACCAAATTTCTCTTTAACTGTCTTTTGAACGAAATGAATTAAATCGATATAATCTTGCGCCGTTCCATTATCAACGTTTACCATGAATCCAGCATGTTTTGTTGAAACTTCCACACCGCCAATTCGCGTTCCTTGTAGTTCAGAGTCTTGAATAAGCTTACCAGCAAAGTTATTAGGCGGACGCTTGAAAACACTACCGCATGAAGGATATTCTAATGGCTGTTTCGATTCTCTTTTATACGTTAAATCATCCATTTTTTCTTTAATCTCTTCATATACACCATTCTCAAGTTCAAATGTAGCTTCAAGTATGATGTAATGATTATTGGCAAATCTACTTTTACGATATCCAAAATCAAAGTCGTCTTTTGAAAGAGTAATTAGCTCTCCCTCTTTTGTCATGACAACCGCTTTTGTTAATACATATGCTACCTCACCACCGTATGCACCTGCATTCATATATAGAGCTCCCCCAACAGATCCCGGTATACCACAAGCAAATTCAAGTCCTGTTAAAGAATGTTCTAATGCTATTCTTGATATATCAATAATCGCTGCACCACTTTGTGCTACAATTGTCTGCTCGTTCACAGTAACATCCGTAATATGAGTCAAACTTAATGTAATTCCACGAATACCACCGTCTTTTATAATGACATTCGAGCCGTTTCCTAAAAACGTAATTGGAATGTTGTGTTTATTTGCATACTGTACAACTTGTTGAATTTCAGTATAGGTAGTAGGCTGTACAAACACATCTGCTTTTCCCCCTACTTTTATATGCGTATGATTCTTTAACATCTCATCTTGTTTTACATGTTCTTCCGGTAATACTGTACGTAAATATTTATATACTTCCTGCATATTCATTCTATGATTCCTCTATTTCTATTAATAATTAATGGCCTATCCTCTCGATAGTTCCAGCATTCTTAAAACTAGTTCTCTTATTCTCTTCCATTTCGCTTACAAGTTCATTCACTACACTACATGTAATGCCATGCTGAAAATAAGTAGATAATCGGCCACCACATAGATTACCTAAATAGTTTAGTAAGATAGCTTCCGTCTCTATCTTATCAAAAAATCGAGAAGAAAACTTTACCTTCAAAAATTTTCCGGTATAATCAAGTTTAAGATAGAAAAATTTAAAATCTAATCTCTTCCTTTACAAAACTCTATTATATCGCATGTCAATGCGAAAAAATATGTTTAAAGATGGAACTTTTCAAACTGATAAAAATGTCTATATTTTGTCATATCAAAAATAGACATTACAAAACTGTAAGGCTCTTGTAATATAAAAGGATGCCTCCTTATATGTTAAGGGCATCCTTTTTTCGATTATTTTAATTGAATTTTGACTGGCGATAATGGTTTTTCAGGATGATATGGTGACATCTCCACTTCTAATACATAATTCTTTAAACTAAAATTCTTCACACCATATTCGCCATCTAGCTGAAACGTTGCCTGGAATTGTAACTTCTCCTTATTCAATACCTTCACATCACTGCCCTTTACAACATGACCAATTGGTGCAAATTCCTTATCTACATATGAAGAATCCATTAAATTCATAACTTCCCCACAATTTATCAATTCATCCATAGATTTATGTTTTGTATCGGCATTTTGAAGTGTATACTGTACGATCAATCGCTGTTTTTTATGTTGAATTTTATTCACGACAATCTTTAAATCACTACGAGTGCTTTGTATTTCAAATGGTGTCTTTTGATTTAAAGCCTGAATAGACGGCTTTTCAGATAATCTCACATTCGGATGTAGCGTAATAAATTCCGCTCCCTCTGGAATTTTCCCGAAAATAGATCGTTCATCAGATTCTATCTGATTTCCAACCTTTTCTCTTCCAAATTCAATACCCGACGTTTTAAAATCAATTTCATTCCCCTTATCATCAGTTACCTTTCCAATTCTTGCTAAATCATTTTCTCCGGCAAGTGGATACATTGCTTTATAGTCGATAGCAACGGATCCTTTTCCCACTGTAATCTTTTCAAAGTTAAATGTATGTTCTTTATCTTCACTGCTCACTGATTGCTGCGGATGAATTATTTTATTTTCTAGTTGCTTTACTGGAATATCAAATTTCCAAATCCCTTTTGTGTCTCCGATAGACGTAATGGTAATTGGTAATGTAGTATTTTGGGGAAGCTCTTTTTCTGGATAATTAATATGAATATTTCCGAACCAACCGTCTTTTGTTATTTTGCCATCAAATGAAGCTGCCCTCCCCCACTTTTGGCTTCCATCAACAAGTTTAAAGTTATAATAAAAACCACTACCAGGATTATTTTTTATCACCACTTGATCTGGATTATCTACTTTAAACGTAACGCCAATTCTACCACCATCATAATAAACACTATTCATTGTTACGCTAATCCCATTGCTCACCGCCTGCTGATTTAACTCTGTTACAAGCTTACTTGCCGACAGATTTTGACCAATTGTATCATGAAAATGCGAATAAATTTTCCCGATAATCGGAACTTCCGCCAAGACACGGCTCATTTGTGGAAACACAAATCCAGAGCCTAATACACCTATACAGATTGAAGCGGCAGTTAACAAAGCGATTCTTCTTTTCTTATATGTTCTTTTAACAGGTTTTTCCGCCTTCGCTCTAGCAATCCCTTTTTGTATAGTCAAATTTAATTCTTTTTTTGGAACATCAATTTTATTTACCTCGTCATTAAACCACTGCTTATCCAATTCTCTTCACTCCCCCCTAATAAATTTTTTAACGCTTTTCTTGCCCGGTGCAAATATGTCTTTACTGTTCCCTCTGGTATATTCATTTGCCAAGCAATTTTATTGATTGAAAGATCATGATAATAATATAAAATGATTACTGTTTGATAATTTTCATCCAATTTTTGAATTGCTTCTTGTAAGTCGATATTTTGTTCAATTTGATGTAATTTATTTGGCATCTCGCCATATGTATCCGCTTCTCTTCCGTCCTCTATCTTCTTCACTTTTTTCTTTTCACTTAATAGCTGATAGGCATTGTGTATAAGAATACGTGTCAACCATGTCAAAAAATAGTTCGGTTTCTTTAATTGCTCTATGGATAAATACGCTTTATAAACTGTTTCTTGTACAATATCTAGTGCATCTTCTTTATTCTGTACATACAGATAAGCAGTCCGATACAATTGATCTTGATATAAACTAATAAGCTGTTCGAAAGCTGCATCGTCACCTTTTCTTGCCTTTTTGACTAATTTTATTTCATCCATCGTATCCCCTCCTTTCATTTATTAGATAGATAGAAGGGCAGTTTGGTTTCAAAAATTTATTTTTGTTCCATACAAAAGAGCACATCCAATCGAATGTGCTCTTTTTACACTTAATTATTTATCGTTTTCTTCTTTTTCCCTATCAAACCATAATAATTCATCATCATCAACATCACCATTATAGTTGATCAGAATTTCTTCTCCTGCTTTTATATCCTTGTAAGCAAAGAATTTAAACGTGTGATTCTCAAAAACGATCTCATACGTCGCATTCGGCGTATAAGAATGATTAAATAACATACCGTAACCTAAAAGAATTGCCGTATGATTCACTCCATACTCAAATGCGTAATCAGCAAGTAATGTTTTCTCTATAAACTCATGCTGTTCATTCGGATAAGAGATAACGGGTGCTTCGTGTAGAAGTTCGCCCTTTTTTATATCACGCTTTGCGAATACTCCTCTATTAAATTCTCCATCGCTAAGTGCGGAAGTCTTGATTTCAATCATATTCTTCACCTATACATTTCTTTCTCTGAAGTATTTTGTCCCGCATTAACGGGCAGTAAGACCCCCACTAATGGAAGTTTCACTTTATCTCCTTAAGCTTGGCAGATAATGAGAAGAAAAGCAATTGGTTTTATTTTTCCTTTTTATATAAATGGGAGCTAATATTCCATTAATCCCTAGATCATATATAATTAAATGATAAAAAGTGACTAAAGCCACTTTTTATTTCCATTCATTATCTCGATCTTCCACCTTCTCAGATAAACGCTTTTTTTGTATTATAGCGTGATCTATATACTCCTCTGAGAATTCCGTAGCATATCTCTTATGATAAGATACTCCTCGTAACTGGTCATCTTCATGTAGAACCAATCTCTTCATATAGATATGAAAAAGTATTTCTACTACACCAATAAGAAGAGCCGACCAAAATGAAGCTGCTGTAATGCCACGAGGCACATTAACATTTGTAAGAAAATAAGTTAATACCCAAATTCCTAAAAAACTTAATCCAAAGTCAACAATTGTAGCAACCGTATTTCCATACTTAGGCAAAATAAACAAGTCTCCAATTAGATAGGCTACTCCTGTAATTACTAACGAAATAAACAAAACCCTAGGAATAGAAACACCTTGAAAAATACTTAATATCATGAGTAACACAGCACTAATTGCAGTATATTTGATTAATAAAGCAACAATATGTTTCATTCGTGCTCCTCCATTTTCCAGCTTTCATTTAGAAATAAAATTTTCATTTTTATACCTTATATTAGATTGTGTTCGTACTGTAAAAACATACAGGAAATTATAAACAAAAAAAATGTTGGCGGAAGGTCACTCGCTATTCCACCAACATTTTTTCATTTATCTCATACTATGTCATGCAATAAAGTGAAACTTTAATCAGTGGGGGTTTTCTCCATCCTCCACTGATTATTAGCCCTCACCAATCGGGCTTTTACGGACAGTTCATCTCCCACCTAACTTCTTTGCTTTCACTGAATTTTGAAGTGGGAGTGTTACTGTCCGTTAATGCGGGATAAAGAATCTCACTTCTAAGTCCCTTCCGTACCATAGTCCTCAATAGTTAACTTTACGCTATATTTGATTGGAACCTTACTAAATGTTTTATCCCAATCTTTTTCGACCTTTTTCCATACTTTTGGATACTCAATTTTTAATCTGTTACCGAAGCCAGCGACATCGGCCTGATATTCCTTTTGAATCTTTTTTAATGTCCGCTTCACCAATCGATTCACTTCTTGTTCCGCAGATTTTTCTACACTTCTTAGAAATTTATTTTCAAAAGGTTCTCCTGAAGCGACCCAGTTTTCAGATAGCCGTCCCTCTGATTGGATGTTCACATCAAAAGAGATGTTATTTCCTTTAACGTGGGGTTGGATTTTACTTTTCATAGATTTCACTTCATACAGGATGGGCTTCCCTGTCTTTTCATCAAAACTCTTCACCAAACCGCTTTTCCCTTTCCCAGTTATCCATGTTAAGCCTTCTAACTCATTTTCATTCAAAAAACCGCGCAGCTTTTTTGTCTTTCCTTTGATTACGGCAGCCCCCGCAAATTTCACTTCTCCATTTATCGAAATCACATTTGGCAAAAGAAAACTAGCCCCTGATTGGATCTTTCCTGGTAATTTAGCAAGCGGCACGGGAGGTAAAATCCGTGATGATCTATATTGATTATCCCCAATTCCAATCAAAAGGAACGCTGGAATTTCTCCTGCTTCCCTCGATTTCAATGTCTCACTAGCTCGCCCCTTACTAATTAACACGAGGCAACTTGGTCTCATCTCATTATCACGGATGTAAATATCCAGTAACTGCTTCAAACTATACATTCGTGCAAGACTTTCACTAACAACAATCACTTTCGTGTGATGGAAGATTATAGGGCGCTGCCTTCTTAATGCGACTTCACGAATCGATTGGTGAAGAGAATCTCCGGTTTCAGAAATATTCGTGTAGGCTTTTTGCTGTCCCCCTCCACCCTTTCCTTTACCTGATAATTCTGATTTAACAAACTGATAGGTCGATGTTATAAGATTCCTTTTTCGATAACCTCCTCCATGTTCTTCTATCTCTTTCTCAACTTTCGTCTCCTTCCCTTTATCAAATGCCAGCCCTACCGCGAACCCCTGCTCTTCAATTTCACGACTGCTCCAACACCCTGTAAGAGCCAGCAGCAAAAGAACTGATGATAAAGCCAAAAGAAGTCGTACATTATTCACACTTCGGTTCATTCTTTCTCTTCCTCCATCTTGAAATTACAAGGAGAAGAAGTGGTAGGATACCAAATAATATCATCGCCGCATTACCAATCACATCCCCCAATTTAAATAGATCATTAATGTTTTTCGGAATTTGAGAAACGATATAAATAACCGGGAGTAACCCATACAAAAAGGAATGAATATTTTTATTAAAGAGCTGTGCCAGTCCCAAAGCAGCAGCATAATAGCAAATTGTATAAGTTGCGAAGATTTGCATAATCCATACCACAAGTAATAAAGACTCAAATCGCTCAAATATCAAACCAGGGAGTTCAAAACTTCGCATAAGATCGATCGTAGGCCATGTTCTCATTAATACCCCATCGACAGAAAACGTTCCTATAACCATCACAACTGTAGTGACATAAAAAATTAAGGGAATAGCAGTTCCGATTAGAACGACTTTTACAGCTTGGCGTGGTTGTTTCATAAATGCCAAAAGGAGCAACATGATTTCGGCACCTGAATATGCAAGCGTTGTTGTTTTTAAGCCTTTTAGTACTGGGATAATCCCTAACCCTAATACAGGACGAAGATTGTCTATCTCAAATATTCCAATGCTCATAAAGGAAGTGAGCAAGAAAATAAAGACTGTAATTGGAAATATAATTTCAAATAAACGTGCTATTGAGTTTATTCCGCCTAGGTTTAAATAGAGACTCACCCACATAAATGGCATGATAATAGCCCACCCAGGTGTTCCTTCCAGTAAAAAGAAACTTGTTATTCCTTCCAGCGTTTTGACTTCAAATGAAGAAAGCATAAAAAAGTAACCTACAATAAATAGACTAAGTATCGCTCCTACCCATTTCCCTACAATTTCTTGATTATATTGATAAAATGTTTTTCCAGGAAATTGTTGACTTAATTTGACCATGATTATCCCTGCAATCATCGCAATTAATCCGCCTAAAATAACGGTTATCCAAATATCTGGTGTGTTTACTTTCTCAGCAGCTGTTCTGGGCAAGGTGAGAATTCCTACTGCGAGTATATAATTGATAAGAATGACAGCCGCTTGCGAAGTCGGAATTCGATCTTTAGAGTTGGTAATCATTCCTCTTCACTTCCTTTTCGTATCGAATCTTTCATATTCATCATTTTTGGGCGACGTTTCATCATCTGAAGTGGCATGCGAATCACGAAATCTTTCCAATCGCTTACATGATAAACAACAGCTGGACTGGCATAGGGTACGCCGAAACTCTTCAATCTCGCTATATGACTGCATAGAACGAGAAAAAACAGAATGACTCCGTATAGTCCAAATATGGCAGCGCAAAACATGGCTACAAAGCGAAGGATCCGTAGTGGAATTGCCGCACTATAATGAGCGAGCGCAAAGGAAGAAATAGCAGTGGCCGCTACTACAATTACCATAATTGGACTAATAATTCCCGCTTCTACGGCAGCCTGTCCAATGATTAATCCACCGACAATTCCCATCGCTGAACCAATCGGTTTAGGCAGGCGTAGCCCTGCTTCCCGCAAAATTTCGATGGCTATTTCCATAAATAATGCTTCTATAATTGCAGGAAACGGAACTCCTTCCCGTCCCCCAAGAATTGAAATAGCCAACTTGGTCGGAATTAATCCAGGATGAAATGAGATAAAGGAAATGTACAAAGCAGGTGCAAAAAGAGAAATAATAGCTGCTCCAAAACGCAATAAACGGATAAACGTGCCTGGAATCCAACGTTCATAATAATCTTCGGGCGATTGCATCAGCATGCTAAATGTAACTGGAACAATCAGGGCAAAAGGTGTTCCATCCAATAAAATCGCAACACGCCCTTCCATCAACGCTGCGATGACGCGATCAGGGCGCTCCGTACTCTGTGCTTGTGGAAACGGGCTGAGATAATTATCTTCGATAAGCTGCTCCACATATCCTGATTCTGGCACATTATCAATATTGATTTTCTGAATTCTTTTCTTAACCTCTTCTACCAATTCCGAATCAGCAATCTCTTTCATATAGGCAATAACCAACTCTTTTTTTGCCCGCTCTCCTACATGAAATTTTGTTAATGACAATCCCCCGTTTTCGCCATGTAGCCGTAAAAGAGCGGTATTATCAGACAAAACTTCTGTGAAACCTACCCGTGGACCTCTAACTGATCCCTCTGATATCGGCTCTTCAACATTGCGTGTTTTTCCTTTTTTTGTACCAAGAATTAATACACCTGCTAATCCATCAACTAAAAGTGCCGTTGAACCTATCAACACTTTTGCCATCAACTCTTTTATAGAATAGACTTCTTCTACCTCACTAATAGAAAGGACGCGATTCTTAATAAACTCTTTTGAAATGGTACCTTCCACATAAGATGGTGCACTCTTATATTCTTCATAAAAATTAAACATCAATGACTTCAAAATATGCATATTAATGAGATCCTTATCCGACAGTCCTTCCACAAAAACAAGCGCCGCTCGAATATTTGTCCCCCCTATGTTAAACTCTCGAAAGTGGGCATCCGAGTTATAACTAACTTCTTTTTTTACAAGCTCTAGATCCAAGGTAAAATCGCCTGTAAAATAATCTGTTACGTTTTGAAAAGGCTTATCCTGATATGTATCGGTTTGTTGCCTCATCTTTGATTCCTTCTCTTTCATCCTCATCACTCTTTCTCTAATGTACGGATCCAACTAAAAACTCTTGAGGTCACATAAGGAACGAAAAATACTATAAAAGTTTGCACAAACACTTTCCAATCTGGAAGATAAGAAACAAGCATTTTCCACATTTTAATCACCCAATATCCGCAGTTGACACTGCGATTTCTCACCCTAATTGGAATTTCTTAAGCATTATTATGTCTGATGTACGGAAATTTAATCCATTCAAAGCTTTATCATTACTTTCTTGTTGATATTAGCCTTCTACTATCAAAAACTTATAATTGGATGTATGATTAGACAAAAAAGCCCATCTTTTTATAAAGATTGGGACTTCTTTGTTTATTACTAACGATGAAGCATACCCTTTGGCAATCAAAAAAGAAGCATAACCCTAAGTTATGCTTCCTTTTATATATCTAAAACGGTACATCAATTGAATTAATTAAGTTTCCCTTTTTTGAACATCGAAATGATAGCCACAAACAATATTGCAATAATACCACTAAAAACAAATAAATAACTGAATGGAATTAAGAAGAAAGGCTCCACCAAAGTACCGTCTGGTTCCACTCTTGAGCCAATCCTACTATAGATAACTAAGCATAAAGTGAAACTTTAATCAGTGGGGGTTTTCTCCATCCCCCACTGATTATTAGCCCTCACCAATCGGGCTTTTACGGACAGTTCATCTCCCACCTAACTTCTTTGCTTTCACTGAATTTTGAGATGGGAGTGTTACTGTCCGTTAATGCGGGATAAATATTTATTTTTCATCATACATTAAAACTTATGATTTCATTTCTAAATATTGATGCTGGAAAATACACATTCTGATTGCATTATGGTAGTTACCATCAACAAAAAATTCATCTTGTAACTCGCCTTCAATCGTAAAACCGACTTTTTTGTAAATATGCGTAGCTTTTTCATTTTCTTTATCCACTACTAAATAAAGTTTGTGCATATTTAAAACTGAAAAGGCGTAATTCATCGCTAAACGGGTTGCGCACGCTGCATAACCATACCCTTGATACTTTGGATCAATGATAATTTGAAATTCTGTTCTTCGATGAATGTAATCAATCTCCACTAATTCAACTAATCCAATCATATTATTATCTTTTTCTACTATAAATCGACGTTCACTTTGATCATGAATGTGCTTATCATATAGGTCCTGCAACTCCACAAAAGCTTCATAAGGTTCTTCAAACCAATAAGACATAATATGTGCATTGTTGTTAAGTTCATGAACAAATTTCAAATCTTCTCGTTCTAATGGGCGCAGTTTAGGTTCTTGACTCATTTTTTCAATCTCCATTCTTCATTTCATTTCATTTCTCAACAGTTTTCACTTCAAAACGCTCCCTTACAACTCTCTACTCACATTCTAATCCTTCAAGTAACTTGAAGGTCAAGGAGGAAGTAAACATACATTTTGTCTCTTTTCATCACTAGAATGAAAAAAGTAGTGCGAACCAATACCTTGGTCTGCACTACTTTTTAGTATGCTTTATGTAATTCATGCAAAAATGGTTTCATATACGATATAGCTTTGCATCAAAATCATATTTAATGTTTCTTCAAATCCCTCATATTAGATATATATAAAGCAATCACTAAAATGAGAATAGATCCTGCATATAATAATGTTTCAAATGGCTCTTCATGAGAAACAATAATTAATCGAATTAGAGCTGTAATTCCTATGTAAATAAAATAACGTAATGGAAAATGATAATTCGATTTAAAATATTTAATAATCAATGCAATAAATTCAAAGTATAAAAAGTAAACAATAATACTTTCAACTAATTTATAGGATGTGTATTTCTTTGCGGAAAATATGTATTGTATAAATGTAATTGTTTCATTAATTAAAAAGATAGATAGAACAATGGATAATATGATTAAAGCTGTATTTAATATCCATTGTAAAACACTGGCAATAAAGTCATCGACATTAAATGATCGCATTTTCTAGCACTCCTCTACGTATATGTCATGCTCATATATTATAGCAAAATTATCCTGACCTATAAATTTTAGAAGTATTAAATCATACTTCCATACATCCCCTGTCCCAGAAACGTCTCTATTCATTCTCTTTCAATTGAAAAATATCTTGATTGATCATTTCATGAAAGTATCTATCCATTTCTTCTGCTGAAACACTTTTTCTATTTTGAAGCCACCATGCACTTAACGTTGTAATTACACCCGAATAGAATTCGATAATTAATTCCATTGGTATCGTATGATTTTTACAAATTCGATTTAGTTCTTGATTCTCCTGTTTCTTCATTTCACGAGTTTGATAATTTATGAAGCTAATAAATTGTTTATCATCCATTTGCGACTCTAATATTTTACCAATTTCTTCATGCTGCAAGAACTGTTCCATCACTTGAAACGGTTTAGTTAATCGATCTAAAAGTGGTATAGTAAAAGCTTTCTCTTGATATTATTTAAATCCAAATGCCAATAACCCATCTTTATCTTCAAAATGTCACCGAGTTAACACGACCAAAAGTTGATTACTTATCCATTCTTTTATCAACTTTTGGTTTCGGTGGTATTGTGTATAGCTTTAGTTCCTCAGGTGATTTAGGATGGTCAGATCCGAAAGTTTATTCCACTTTCATTATCGGGGTTATATCATTATTCATTTTTGTTGTTCGTCAATTAAAAATCGATAATCCAATTTTAGAACTACGTGCATTTAAATTTCCAATGTTTACTTTATCAGTTGTATTGATAGTCATCGTCATGATGTCACTGTTTTCAACAATGACATTATTACCAATGTTCTTACAAACGGTTTTACTTGTTACAGCCTTTAAATCGGGACTAATCATGCTACCGGGGAGTATTATGAGTGCCATAATGGGACCGATTGCAGGTAAATTATTTGATAAATTTAGTCCAAAAGCTATTATCATCCCTGGCCTTGTATTAGTAGCTATTGCTATGTGGCTATTCAGAGGCATTAACCCAGAAACAACATTGACACAAATTATCTTGATGCACAGCGCGTGTTAATGGTCGGGCTCATGTTTGTGATGACAGCACAAACATATGGTTTAAATCAATTGACACCAGAGCTTTACCCACACGGCACAGCGCTCTTTAATACATTACAGCAAGTAGCTGGTGCAATTGGTACAGCTATATTTATATCTAAAATGTCTTCAGGTACAGCTGAATATATGCAAAACTCAACAAACCCAATGAATCCAGCAGAAAAGTTAAACGGCTTAACATCCGGCTTCCAAAGGGCTTTTACGTTTGGGTTAATCTTTATAGTTATTGCCCTCGTTGTATCGTTTTTCTTAAAAGGACAGAAAAAAGAAGCAAAATCCACTCAGCTCTTACACAATGAAAATTAGAAGACCCTAAGTTTTGTATTTGCTGCAGATTGATTAAATACGAACACCAAAAAGACATCTTTACTAGTTAAAGATGTCTTTTTGAAATGAACATTAGGTCCCAAATTGAATCGAATATGGTATAACAGTAAATTTAATAGCTCTTAATAAGAATATCTTCGATTTTATATATACACTTTTCAAAAAGCACTTCAAGATAATGGATTAAAAGATACAATAAATGAATTCTTAACGGGAATTATAGATTTCAAAAATCCTGATACATCATTATAAATGGTTCTTAGTTTGAAACTAAATTTTATATTAAAAAGGGGTGCTACCATGATAAAAGTAACTAAATCTTCAATAGAAAAAGCACAGATAGAATACGGAGTATTGAAGGAAACAAGGCATACAAAAGCGAGATTATTTCGGTTATATGAAGACGCTGGTGACCATTTTTGTTAAACCAATGACTTTTTAACACGTAAACAAATGGTTATTGTTTCCAACTAATTATGGGAGGCAGATATAAAGTATGGCTACATAGGATATAAAAATCGTTTCTTTTATATCCTCTCTATTATAGATATGTACGATCATTCTAGCATTTAGGAAATGAATTTTATCGGAGAGCTCAAACAGAAGCGTTACAAATCAGAAAAATTTGCATATGAGGCAAGATTTATTTCTTGCCTCATATGCAAAAAAGTAATCCGGTGAAAGAAAAAGTAATTCTATAAAATAATGAGTTAAAGAGAGCATGTGTCCAAAATTACGGGGTTAATCCGATTAATATATATCCCCCAAAAACATTTCATTTACTAATTTCAGCTAGCCATTTATCAGGAACAGGAAATTCTTTCTTCACATCTTTCGCAACTTCCTGAATTATGCTCCATAACCTTTCTATATCATCAGCGGTAGTATGAATATTACCTATAGAAATTCGAATAACATATCCCTCGTTAATAGTTGCATGAGAAACAAAGACCTTTTTAGATTGATTAAGCCTTGTAAGCAATAATTGATTAAGCTCATCAATATATTTCTGTAGTATAATCCTTTGCTGCTCGTTTGCATCTTTCAGCCCTTTTTTTACTTCATAAGGAAAATATCGCAAACAAATAAGTGCATAAGGTGAGGAGGCTGTACATTCAAATTCGGGATGTTTGTTTATTTCAGATTCCAACCATCGAGCCTGACGAATACTTTCTTCAAGACGTTTTGATAAGCCATCTTTTCCAAAACTTCTAATAATCCACCAAATTTTAAGAGCACGGAAACTACGTCCTAGTTGTAATGAATAATCCATATAATCAACTGAACCATCTTCTCTTTCAGTTTGTAAATAATCAGGAACTAAGCGAAAACTATTTGAAAGCGCCCCCCTTCTCCTACAAAACAATGTAGTAACTTCCAAAGGCGTATATAGACACTTATGGGGATTGACAACTAGTGAATCTGCTACGCATAAATCTTCAGTATTCTTCTTTATATCTGGAACTAAATTCCAAAACCCTCCATAAGCAGCATCAACATGAAGCCAAATATTATATTTCTTGCAAATTCGGGAAATTTTAGCAATAGGGTCTATAGCTCCTGTAGCAGTTGTACCTACAGTAGCTACAACCGCTATGGGACAATAACCATTATTTAAATCATCTTGAATGGCTTTTTCAAGGTGATCCTCCATCATTTGATATTGTCCATTCGTGGAAATATGAACTACATTATCCGTTCCAATTCCTAATGCTATAGCTGCTTTATCAACTGAACTATGTGCCTGATTGGAAGTATAAATACGCATTTTAGAAACTCGACTCTCAATTAGTCCCTTTGTTCTTATATCTATCTCGGTACTTTGATCTCTAGCTGCAACCAACGCATAAAAAGTCGCTAATGAAGCTCCATTTAATAAAATCCCCTCCGCAGCTGGAGTATATCCAACCATCTCTGCGATCCACTTAAGTATAACTTTTTCTAATGCCGAAGCAGCTGGAGCTGCTTTCCACACCAAAGCATTCACGTTCAAAGAAGAGATTAAAAGATCAGCTAGAATTCCAGGCGAACTAGCTGAAGTACTGAAGTACCCATGGAAAGAAGGATGATTCCAATGAGTCAAATGAGGAATAATTTTCTCCCATGTGTCGTTCATTATTACCTCGAATGATTGAGAATGTTCTGGCAATGGTTGATCCAGCATCGCTAGTAAATCATTTGGAGAAATATTAGAAGTTACAGGGATTTCACGTATTTTTTCAAAGTGTTCACGAATCATCCCAAGTAATTCTATACCATGTTCCTCAAATTTTGTAGGATTCCAGTCTCCCAAACTCTTTATGGGATTAGTCATATTATAACCTCCTTAAATATTTACTTTATTTTGATTAATAGATAACGCTCCCTTGACATTACCTAGTAAATTGCTACTTATTTATATTATTTAGTAACATGATAATGATGATTATCATGTTCATGCTCAACTTCGACTTCTAACTCATGATAATAATGTATTTCTCTCGGCTTGACACAATAATTTTGATTGAATTCAATTAATAACTTTTCTTCTTGATTGACTAAATCTATATGAAGCTCTTTACTCTTCCAAGGATATATTACTTTTATTTCGTTCAATTCACTATCATTTTGATAAAATGATGCATGCCCTGCCCAACCAGGATGTTCATGTGCAGCTGGACCTAACAAATCATCCATTTGTTGCATTAATTCAATTGCTTGATCCTTTAATTCTAATTTCAAATACCAAGTCTCCATTACAGTAATCAATTCAATTCCTTCTTTCCTTAATTTATTTTAAATGTTCTTTATTTTTATAAAAATCCTTAAGCAGTGAAACGCCATCATCTACAAACTCTCGACAAACGAAACCATGATTCTTCCGATTCCTTACTTGAGCCTTTGATAATTCTTCCCAAGACTCTATTATAGTAGCAGGCCATTCGCTCTTAGGACCAAGATGATTTACTAAGGTTTCATGCAATTCTTTAAACCCTTCTATCATAATTTTATGTTCTTTGTTTTGAGTTCCACTAAATCCTGGACTCAGGAAAGGGGGCATCATAGAAGGCCTTATAAACTCTTCATAACATTCGACTGGAAAACTCACAGTATACTTCATGGAAACAGTCGCCGCATCATAAAGAGCTGAAAGACGTCCAAGAATAGATTGTAACTTAATAAGCTTTCTATATTCCACTGCTTTTACAGCATCATCTAATAGTGTATTCATACAGACCAAAATAACATGGAACACTTGATGCCCTTGTTTCCAACGAAATACTGCTCTTTCATACGAAGCTGTATTAATATCAATCTTAGTTGTCATCTTTCTTCTCCCTTTTCTTTCTCACAGGCTTTTATCCAATTCTCTAAAGCAATTTGAAAAATATTTCCCCAACCTTTTATTATTTCATATTTTTCCCTATCAGTTAAATTAGTTTCTTCTAAATCTTTAATGTGATCTTCATATATATCTATACAACTTTTTGACCATTCTAATAGATCTAATGCATTCCGTTGTAAACGAAAGTAAAGATCATATTCCTCATCAGTAGATACTGCACTTAGTGAATATGGTACTTTAGAATCAGGATGAATTGTTATAGGTTTAACAAGCCCATAATCTGGTAATATCTCCTTTTCATTACTCATATATTCTTCTCCTTCTAAATGTAATGTAATTTACATAAATTAATTAATATATAAAGCTATATTTTCCAATAAATTACAATACTGTTGCATAAAATTTTGCATGGTATCTTCATTGAATAAAGTAGTATTATATTCTAACTTTAAACGATACATTTCTTTTTCTTCATATACATGAAGTAGTAAATCATATTTAGATGTAAAATTGTTCTCTAGTGATAACTCTATATCAAGGTCATCCGTTTGGTATTTGTAATCAAATTTATTTTGATAATTAAATACAGTTTGAAAAATCGGTGTGTAACTTGGATCTTTCCCTTTTATCTCCTTAATTAACAATTCTAAAGGGATTTGTTGATGTTCCTGAGCTTGTAAGACCACTTTCTTTACTCTCTCCACTAATCCTTCTAATGTTGACTCATTAGATAAGTCTAGACGCAAAGCTATAGAGTTTGCCAAGTAACCAATCAAATTCTCAGTATTAGGAGTCCTATTTGACATAACAGTTCCTACTACAACTTCTGTTTGATTTGTATAGTTACTAATTAGAAAGCCATATAGAGATAATAAAAGTACATAAGGTGTAACTCGATAATTTTGTGCAGCCTTTAATAGGTTCAAAGTTAAATCCGATTCTACTACTTTTTCTATTGTTCTTCCATCATAAGTAATACGTGAATGACGTGGATAATCAGTCGGAAATGCTAAAATCGGTAATGTACCAGATAAATTTTCCAGCCAATATTGCAACTGTCTTCTAAAACCGTCTTTATTCTCATTAATGAAACGATTTTGCCATAAAATATAGTCTATATATTTTATAGGCAGTGGTTCTAGATCAGATGATTCGTGTTGGCAAAAAGATTTGTAGTTTGCTAATATTTCATTAATTAAAACTTCGGCTGACCAACCATCAACTACAATATGATGAATAGATACTATCAAAATATGTTCTTTTTCTTTACATTTTAACAATTTAACTCGTATCAATTTTTCAGACTCTAAACAGAATGGAGTATTTATCTCGTTCTCTATATGCTCTTTTATAACTTGTCCCTTTTCTATTTGTAGTGGGTTAGATAGATCAAAGATTGGTAGCTCAATAATGAATGTATCTATCCATTGTCGAACTTCATTGTCGATCATACAAAACCTTGCTCTTAACGCTTCATGCCTCTCAATAACTGCTTGTATACTTTTTTGTAAACTATCTACAGATAACTTCCCCTTAAATTTTAAAGTAAAAGATGTTGTATAGACTGGACTATTGGGATTGGTTTTATAGACAAACCATTGGCTTTCCTGAGACGGGCTAAGTGGATAAAATTTCTCCTTACTTAATTGAGGTACCGGATACGCTTCTTGTAATGCTTCAACTTTTCTCTTTTGATTCACGAGCATTGATAAAGATTCTAATGTCGGGTGCTGAAAAACATCACTAATACCAATTATAATTCCATGTTCTTTATTCAAGGCCGTAACCAATTGAAATGCTCTTAATGAATCCCCACCGCTTTGAAAGAAATGATCATCCAAACCAATTTCACTAATGTTTAATACTTTCCCCCAAACTTTTTTCAGTTTAAACAACATTTCATTATTATGATTTTCTAATACGCCGTCGATCTTATTGACTGCATTAACTTTCTGTTTAAATTGAATAAGAAAATTATCAATAGACTGTTTTTTTAATAATTCCTTCAATTCGATATACATTTTTGCACGTGAAACAGCTTCTTTCGGAAAGTAATCGATGGTTATTAATTCATTACAATATGAATCATCTGTGAACTTCAAAGGATATTCAGAAATTTCATTCAAAACGCTGTCAAACTTACCATTTTGGAAATCATCTATCATTCCTAAACGCTGAACTTTCCCCGTCACCGTTTTCCGAAATTCATCTTTCTGTATAGGAATAACATGAGTAGGCTGTATTCCAAGGTATCGTGTGATATGTTTTTTAATATCTTCAATCACATAACCAATAAATTCCAACTCAAAACACATTGGCGTAAAGAAGATTATTAACTGATCATTCTCTTCTTCATGATTTTGCACTCCACCTACTGCTAAATATGTTGGTTCAACCCCATATACTTCTTCAAGGATAGACTCAACCTCATAATTATAATAATTTTTAGCGTTAATAATCAGAATATCTTTTTCACGACCAGTTAATGTTAATCTCCCTTGATATAAAAAACCCATATCACCAGTTTTAAACCACCCATCAGGTGTAAAATTTTTTAAATTCCCCTCCAGATTAGAGTAATACCCATCTATAATCATGGGGCCTTTTAATTGTATTCTACCGATTTTTTTCTCATTAACTAATCGATCATCTTTATCAACAATACGAATTTGTAAACCCGGAAGGCTTCTTCCTAAGTTTGTCAAGCACTTCACATCTGGATATTTAAAACTTTTATGTTCTATTGTACCTAATGACGAATTTATTTCTACATAATCCCATATCCACTGACTATCTCCAAAAGTAATAGAGCCGCAAGCTTCAGTCATTCCATATTGAGGACAGAAACAATCAATTTTCAAATCATATCTATCCATTAAACTAAAAAATGCTTGAATCTTTTCATATATAATAGACTGTCCACCACTAAAAATATATCTAACACAAGAAAAATCCCATTCTTTATTATCTAAATCTTCTGAACGTTCATTCAATAGTGTGAATGCAAACGGAGGAGCCCATGTAATACTTACTCTACATTTATCTATCCACTCAAGCCAATTAGAAGGTTTATTTAAAAAGAATTCAATACTAGTAAGTACTTGGTTACATCCTAGATACATCCCTAATATATGTTGATTAAACAAACTAGCCCCATGATATAATGGCATCCAATTCATAATTACTTCATTCTTTGTAGCCTGGATAACATTTACAGAAGATATAATATTAAAACAAATATTACTATGTTTATATTCTGCTGCTTTCGGCTTTCCTGTTGTACCAGAAGTTAATAAATATAATGCAACGTCTTCCTCTGTCGCCTTATAAAGATTTTCTGTTGGTAAATTACTTCGCAATTCAGCAATGGATGTGGCAAAAAAATCCTTGTGTTTCCCTTCACTAAACAAGTCATTTAATTTTTCTTTTGTTTCCTGCTCCGCTATAATCACCGGTTTTTCAAATAATTCCCAACAATTAAATAACTTTAATATATCCGCATTTTTCTTATGATACTCATTAGGCGCCTTTAATGGTATAGGGGTAATTCCTCCTAGAATACAAGCCCAAAATAAAGGAACAAATGTTTCAATTTCATTTACTAATAAAATAGCTCTTTTTGAAGGTCCTAACCCAAATTTATAAAGACCATTTAAAATACATTTAGATTCTTCTAATAATTCTTGATAACTGTAAAACAACTCATTGCCGTCCTTTTGGATGTATGTAATACCTTTTTTTCTATCCATACCAGCCTTAAGAAGCATATCTGTTAATGTTTTAACATCTTGATAATTAGAATTAAATTTAGGTTGATAAATGGCTAAAGGTATTTTATTTTCATTAATCTCTATCATACATTTTCAACCTCCTACTTGAACAATTTTATTCAACTGCATTTCAGTTTAATTTAGATTCAAACCATTTCTTAAAAACATCCTCTTTTTTAGTTCCCTCTATTCTATCCATCTCTTTGCCTCCTTTAAAGTAGAGAATGGTAGGAGTTTCTTTAATTTTATAATCATCCCAGCCTTCTTGAAATTCCAAAACATTATACAAAACCAGATCAACATTAAGGTCTTTGGCTAATGGGGTGACAATAGGGGTAGTTTTCTTACAGTGAGAACATGTTGGGCTGTAAAAGTAGACAAAGCGTTCCTTGTTTTTCTCTAAATCTTTTTTCAGTTCTTCCGGTAAGATAAGGTTCTGGTAATTGGAATCATCCAGCTGTTCAACAGTGGCGGGATGAAGCTTTTCTTTGCCAAAAGGATTATTTTCTACTTTAACTGCTTGCTGTTTATTAAAAACAAAAGCAGTTATAATGAAGATGGCCACGACTAGAACAATAAACACTATCACTTTCTTCACTTTTTATTTCTCCTTTAATCTTTTATAAATTATGTATGTACATAAGAAAATAATTATAAATGCTATTAATGCAAGGAATGGAATGGTGATAAAACCAAACCAATTAATATATTTCCCACTACAAGGGATCCTTCCACAGGAAGGAGAATTATCAGAGAAAAAAGAAATATTTTGTATAAGGTAGTGATAAAAAGATATAACACCACCGATTAAAGATAAAACACTAGCATAGATACTAATCCAATACTCTTTCCTAATCACTGCTATTCCTAGAAGTACAGTGAATGGATACATTACGATACGCTGATACCAGCAGAGGGTGCAAGGTTCATACTGCCTGATTTCAGAAAAATATAAACTTCCGAACATCGCAATAATTGCAGTGGCCCACGCTAAAAATAGTAAATTATCATTTGAATTTAACTTTACTTTCATACTATGAATTCTCCTCTTAATCACTTTAAAGATAAGAATTGACTTCGCTTGCATAATCTTAGGATTTGCAAACACAAAGCCACCCTATAACAAACGACTTTCTGCAGGTTCATATAGATGTAAGGAAAAGGCTCATTAAAACTTGGATTATGTTTCATACATGAGATAAAGAGTAAAAATCAATTTAAATAGATGCCTTTAACTAATAAAAAATCCCTTTTTTCTACTGCAACTGGCTCTTCCATGTAGTAGAAGTCCAGCTCATCAATCTCATTTAATCTAGTAAATATCATTTCCCTCTCGTTTCTAAGCTGTTCGACCAGATTTTTTTCATGTTCAACCAATTGTTGAAGTCTCATTAATAAAGCATTTCTTTCATTAAATTCCATAGCACTCTCCCCTAATATACGTTTAAACTGATTTTATCATATATTATTAAATATCCTTTTTTTACAAATTAGTAAAATTATACATAATTTGTATTTATCAAGCTTTTTAAGGAAAATTTTATAAATTTTCCGATTAAATTACATAATATTCAACAACTAAATCTCTTTATTTCTCAAACTATATATAACTGACTAATTCTCCTATCTTCTTATACCTAATTTTTTCCAGTTACTATCTATACTGCTTGATAAGAAAAGAGATACGGAAAGTGCAAGATCAATGGGTGTCTAAAAATTAAAAAACCGGAGAAAAACATCAAATTTCGAACAAGAATTGGAGTTGTGCAAATTATAATGGAAGGAAAAGCCGATAAAAAAGCAGATGAAATTTGTAATATACATCATCAGTCCGTTTCCAAATATGTGAAGAGATTTAATGAAGGTGGACCGGACCTTTTTATTAGATCGTAAAATCACTCCCTCCCGAACGTAAAAGTTTCCTTAATCAGGGTCACCAAAAACTCCTTAAATGAAACAATTCTTATCAGTTTATCAAATGATCATGAACTAAGAAAAACTCTATCTTGGACTCTGCCAATTCTGAAAGTGTATATCCGTCACACCTGCGATATTGAAATTAGTGCAACTGGAATTTTACACATGTTATTGCGTTTGAAAATTCGGTACAAACGCCATCTTATACGCTTGCCAAAGCCGCTTTGAAAAAACAGCATTTTTCCGCATCTCCCCTATAACTAAAAAAACTGTTAACCGACAATACAGTACTCTTGTATCAGGATGAAATGCCTGCCAATGCTTATCAAAGTCTACACGCGACCTGATATGAAGTTGGAAAACAAAAAGAAATTCTAACTTATGGGTATCATGCCAGTGTGACTATCTTTGATACCGAGGGGGCACAAACAGGAGAACTCGTACACCGAGTCGCTTCTTCATGTAAAAAAGGAGATTTTTTAACAGTCCTTCAGTATGTATTAAACAAGTACAAAAATAAAATTTTTTCATAATTACAGGTGATGTGAACATTAACCATTTTAAGGTCATTCAAGCTTTTATGCGAGAACATCGTCATCAACTTATGTTGGTCTCTCTTCCACTGTACTCACCAAATTTAAATCCAATCGACCGGCTATGAAAATGGTTAAAAACGGCATCATCACCAACACAAGCATCTATCAAAGAAGCGGTACAATCATTTTTTGAAGAAATTTCACAGGTACCTCTGGCCGTACTACGTAGGCTTGACTTAAACTGAAGTAAATGTCAAAAATTCAAGTCAATTAATATTGTACTAACTGTTATCCTCTACGTACATATACTGTCCATGGGTAGCTTTTACAATATTATCTTCCTTCTTCATTAAATTTGTCATAAATAAAGAAATATTGCTTAGTTCTACCCCAGTTTCTGTTTCAATTTCTTTCTTCAATTCCTTCAACGGCATCGCTACCTGATGTTGTTTCAGTATATCTATAGCTACATTTCTAAGAATCCATGTTTTTTGGTGATACCCTTTTTTCCTAAACTCATTTTTTTCCGAACTCTCTTGAATCTCCTCATCTAAGTTATACATTTGTTCATATTTGGTATCCTCTATTTTACCTGAATGCCCCACTGTATAAGTAGATAATCTATCCTGGTTGTCCAGCTCCCTTAGCCGGTTAAAAATTTCTTTCCTTTCTTCTTGAAACATTTTCCGAGTTCTTTCTTCCATTTCAACAAGCTGTTCAAGCCTTACTTTTAAAGCTTCTCTTTCATTAAACATGTTAACCTCCTATAAAAAATTTTATATTTTATAAACATTTAATCAATTCTATAATTTGGGGAATGATGTGCTCAAATCTTCTAAGCACAAAAGATGGAGTATCTATCCAGAATTTCGAAATGAATAAGTCTAACATAAATTCTAATATTGAAGGAAAACTCCTTATGACTATTATACGACAAGGTATCCTGTTTGACCTACAAGAGATTTAAAACCAATCTAACGATTTGAAGCTATTTTTTCTATTAATGACATTAATTCCATCGTCGTTGTGATAACTAAGAAGTAACATTTTTATAGACTTATCGAACTTAACTATATGTCATAATTTATTCCCTTTTCGTTATAATTATAGAGCTACTTCCACTTATTGACTAAAAATTCAATTAAGCATTCTAAGGTATTATATAATTCAAAACAATAACTGTAGGTTATAATTACGAATCCATTTACATCCAAATTCATAAAATGGAGTATCAAGCCGCTATTATTTATTATATTTTTCACAAAAACACCAAACAATTAAATACATACGATCAAAGAAATGTCGAGATCCCCCGCTTTTAGCTAATGATGTTCTCTATCAAAATGTATACGAAGTGAAAAGCGTAACTACTCAGATTCCTTCCAATACCAATAGAGATAATTATATCAAAATTAACTCGTAGGCTATGTTTCGAATGATTCTATTTTCCCTGTTTTCATTACTTATTTTATGGATACAAATAAATTCTTTTTTAGTGTACTTAAAAAGCTTCGTGTCAGTGCAAAGTTCTGTGCACCTGTTCCACATTTTTCATGAACATGCTGTAACATAACTTTATCTATACCCAGCGTATATAACCATTATATTCTTTTCACTTTCGGTTTATCTAGTCCCTCAGATGAAGGTGGTTTATGACTATTTGTAGAGTTTTTAAATGTGAAATTCAAGAGCCGAAACACGATTCGAAACAACTTGAAGTTATGCAGGAGAGATTCAATTGTTTTTCCTTGTGCTTTGAATAGACGATATAATTGGTCAGGCCTTTGATTATAAACTTCTAAAAATCATTTGTAGTTCATACACTTTACCTCCTATTTTTTATATTCTCAGTGTTAACAAGAATTTGTGAAGGTAAGCTTGAAAATCAATATGGCTCTTAGAAAATATATAACACCAGTTAAAGTATCAAAAGTTTAGAAAACTATATTTAAGTGCCGTACCGCTATAGAATGTGTAAATGCTTATCTCAAGCAATTATTTCAATTGAACAATGTTCATTATCGAACGGAAAAATGCACCAAAGTTTACTTTTAACTAGTAACCTTAATTTACAATGCTTCAAAGTTAGCTACCAACTGAATTAATGCTATGTTAAATCAACACCAAGTGACTGAGACATAAAAGCTTAAACAGAACCTAAGTTCTGAAGAAATGTACTTTTTAAAAAATAATTTCCCTAAAATATAAATTAACTCTTTCTAATATTCTCACATTTTTGTATACTAATTATTGTAAAAAATCATTATCAGAGGGGTGAAATTTTGCATGTAGGGCAAAACATTAAATTTCATCGTACAAAAATGTCTCTTACTCAAGAAGAATTGGCATCAGGATTGATTTCCGTTTCCTACTTATCTAAAATTGAGAATGGCCAGATTACTGCTAGCTCCGATATTATAGAAGAATTACTTACCAGGCTAAATATTACGGAGGATGTTCAGCAAGACCAAAAGCTGTGTGAGGAAATCCGTTTGTGGTATCAGCAAATAATTAATAAAGATACAGAGAAATCTGCTGAAACCTATAATAGCCTCTCAAAAAAAATTACAATTAAAAGCTCTTTTGAACCATACTCTTTATTTCAGCTTGTCAGCATTAGATTTCTTTTAACTTTAGGAAAGCTTCAAGAAGCTAAAAATCTTTTAAAAAAAATATCAGAAATTTCAAATAACATCCCAAAGGAAATGTCTTTCTATTATTTCAAATTTAAAGGTAACTATGAATATCTGAATAATGAGTTTGAAAACGCTTTTGACTCTTATAAAGAAGCTGAATCCCTCTTTAACGGTGATACACCTTCTCTTGAAAAAGCAGATGTTCTTTATTCATTGGGGCTTACTGCAACTAAAATTGAAAAACACTTTCAGGCAATCGTTTTTACCAATCAAGCACTTGACATATTCAGAGAGATTTATAATCTAGACCGCAGCAGCGACTGTCACCTACTTTTAGGTATCCTTTATCAGTGGATGGAACAATTTGATGAGGCCGAGACAAATTTTAATTGGGCAAACACACTTGCAAAGAAGGTCGAGAACGAAGATGCTTTGGGCATTATCGAACATAATATAGGGCATTTTTATTATCTGAGAGGCGATAAAACCAAAGCATTAGATCATTATAAAAAGAGTTTGGATCTTAAACAGGATCATAATTACGATGGAAAATTAATAACTATATTGTGTATCATAAAAGCACTGTATAACAAAAAAGAAAATAGACAATTACTTTTATGGATACAAAAGGCAGAAAGTTTAGAAGGGAAAACAAAAAGCCTAGAATTAAAACACGAGTATAAAATACTTAAGCATTTGTACGACAAGGAATTTGAAGAATTTGTATATTACACAAAAAAAATTGCACTTCCCTATTTTGAGAAAAACTGCTTGTACCGTAATGCCATTTACTACTCAGAATTATTAGCAGAATATTTTAAGGAAAACCAAAAATATAAGCAGTCTGCTCATTATTTTGAATACTGTAAAGAAATTCTAAAAAAAATTAAAAAGTGAGGTTTTTTATCACGAGAAAATACTTACATAATCTTTCTATGATTACCTTAATTTTTGTCTACTCTTAACGAAGAGCTTCCTGGCCCTTTAACATAGTATAAAATAGGATCAGAATAAATTAATCGTAGGAGAAGACTGTCAGGAGATTCTCGATAGCCTTTCTCTTACGATTAATTAAGTAGTTTTATAACATTTATTAAGAGGACTCTATATAGATTTTACTCAAAATTAATCAAGTTATCGATGCTACTCTTGTAATTGGAATAGATATAGCTAAACGAACTCATTGCGCTTATCTCATTGATGAGTCAGATCGTGTACTGCAAAAAGCATTTCCTATTTCTCAGTCAAAAGAAGGGGTTGAATGGTTCTAGCAGCGTATATTGGCAACTATGAAGGAATTTGACAAGACAGAAGTAATAGTTAGAATCGTTAACATTGTTTTAAGGATACAGATATTTTCTAAGAAATTTTTGATGAAATTGTTCTCTATCTTTTTACGTCCACTCGATGAGTAATTACCCCCTTAAAATTAAGAAGTTCATTGATACTTTCAATTGTGTAAAGGAGAAAACTATCTAAATATCTGATTCGAGATGTAAAACGAAAGTTAAATAAATTGATTAATCAGAAAATTAATTAGATATAACTTACTGTATCTTTGGAAATCATAGTTATCTTCCTTTCATTATACATCCTTATTTCCTTAGATTTTTTCTCCGTGTTGCATATTTTGCTTTGCTTTTTGTTGGAATTTATCTACTTTGAGTTGGATGAACAAAACTCCAAATAGTGTGACTCCCCCACCTATAACGGTAAGTACAGTTGGTACCTCTCCAAGCCATATCCATGCAATAACAAATGCAAGAGCCGGTGTTAGGTAAAGAGAACTTGTAGCTTCCGAAGCTCCGACACGTGATGTAACGTACGCTAATGCAAGGTAAGGAATAACCGTAGGGAAGAGACCTAAGTAAACAATACTAAGTGTTGATTCTATAGATGATTTCATCATTTCACTCGTTAATCCTGGGAGAAAGAAAAGCATAAAAAACGTACCCGCCCAAATCGTATAGGTTGTAAATGCAAAAAATCCATACTTTTTTAAATAACGTATTTGAAAAACAAAATATACACTTTCTGAACAGGATGCTAAAAGAATAAACAAAATCCCACTAGTGATTTCAACCTCTCCCTCTGTTGCAAATGAAATCAAAGCTACTCCCAAAAAGCTTATAATAGATCCAATCCATCTCGATAGTCCAAACCGTTCACGTAGAAACCAAACGGCTAAAAGAGCAGAGAAAATAGGAGTTGTTGAGACAAGAAGGCTCGCAACACCTGCACTCACTGTTTTCTCTCCAATGTTTAAAGCTGTATGGTAAACAGTGAAACCTAAAAAACCTAACAATAAAATAGCAGGGATATCCTTTAATTGTGGTAACCGCATACGAGTGATTATAGCAATAAACACAAGCAATGCAGAACCGATTAGTAATCGAAAAAGAGCGAGATGTTCAGGTGAATAAGATTCTAATCCAACCCGTATTCCTGGAAAAGCTGAAGCCCATAGAAAAATAGTAAGACCATAAGCGACTATAACACGAAAATCCCATTTAATTTCCATCTCATCACTTCCTTTTATAGAATTAGAAAGCAGCCAATACCTTTTCTACCTCGTTAATATTTCTCATCTTAATAAATATTTGGTAAAATGTCTCCAACCAGTTGAGCAATTACTAACCCAACCACTTTGAATCGAAAAGAATGTGAAAGGAGAGTTTTTAGTGAGTAGTATCGATTGCAAACGAACCGAAAAAACCCTTAAATATCAAAAAATTGTTAATTATATAAAAGATAAAATCGCCTACGGGGAATGGCCAATTGGAAGTAAAATTCCAAGCCAGCGACAATTAGCCAAGTTGTTCGAAGTAAACCGAAGTACTGTCATTACTGCTTTAGAGGAATTAATAGCAGATGGGTTGATTGAAGGAAAAATAGGAATGGGCACAGTCGTAGTTAATAATACATGGACATTACTAGCTACAAATCCTTCGCCCGATTGGAACGAACATGTCAAATCGGGATTACTTAAACCAAGTCAAGCGACTGTCCAAGAGATTAATCAAGCCGAAACAAATACAAACCTTATTCAGCTTAGTAAGGGTGAACTTTCAAAAGATGTATTTCCTTTAGATACAATGAAGCTCATCATACGAAGGGTATCTGAAAAAATAGAGGCTTTCGGATATGAAGAACCAAAAGGATTTCTGCCTTTACGTGAAGCGTTAAGCAACTATTTAAAAACATTTGGTATTCATGCCTCCACTTCTTCCATTTTAATTGTTTCCGGGGCATTACAAGCTTTGCAATTGATTTCAGTTGGCCTTCTACACAGAGGATCAACCGTTTTACTGGAAAAGCCGTCATACCTTTATTCGCTACATGTGTTTCAATCAGCTGGAATGAAGCTTACAGGTCTACCAATGGGTGAACACGATCTTTTTCCAAACTCCGTTACCGTATCAAAAAAACAGCGAGGTAGAGCGCTTTTATACTCCATTCCTTGTTTTCATAATCCTACGGGGATTTTAATGTCTGAAAAACAACGTCAAAAGCTCCTTGAAGTATGTGAAAAAGAACAGCTGCCGATAATTGAAGATGATATTTATCGAGAGTTATGGATCGATGCTCCACCTCCTCCCCCATTAAAGGCATTAGATAAAAATGGACACGTATTATATCTTGGTAGTTTATCCAAAACGTTAAGCCCCGGTTTAAGAATTGGTTGGATTGTCGGTCCAGAACCTGTAATTGAACGATTATCCGATATTAAAATGCAAACTGACTACGGTTCTAGTTCGTTATCTCAAAGAGTTGCTGCTGAATGGTTAACAAGCGGGTTATATGAACAGCACCTTGAATCTGTAAGGGAACAGCTTAAAATACGGAGAACAGTAGTATTGGAGGCACTAAACATTCATTTAAAGGATATAGCCACATGGGATGTACCAAAGGGCGGGTTTTTTATTTGGTTGAAAATACTACCAAAATTATCAATGAGAGAGCTTTACATAAAAGCATTATCTGAAGGTATCCTTTTTAACCCAGGGAATATTTATGGTCAAGAATCCCACCGTTATCTTCGCTTATCTTATGGCTATGCCTCTTTAAAAGATTTGAAGCAGGGAATCTACCAAATTAGTCGAATCATTCGAGAACTGGCAAAACGTTAATAATAATACGTTACAGGGAGCAGTATTATTATTAATATTACGTAAGTAATTAAAAGAAAAGCTGGTGATTCAATTCCTTAGTACAGGAAAACTCGCTTTTTTCATGTTGAAATTGGCTTGAATCCTTTAAATTTAATCCGAAAATTGTTATAAATTCCTTTCCCTCTCACTGTATGAGAAAAAATAAGAACAAGGATGTAACTCGTCACATATAGGAAGCGCATAGAATAAAGATTAGATTAAACCAGCTATCTACATCTGGAGAAAAATAATCTATTTAGTATAGAAAAAATAAAATGAAGTCGTACAGATTTTGCTACTGCAGATTTCTATAATCAAGAAATATAAGTGAGTAGGCTATCCTCACAGTCGCTTTTCAAAATATGAAAATGTTAATAAAAAATGATGTTACAAGAAAAAGCCTCTCTTTCTCAACAAGTTAAGGACTGTCAAAACTGACAGCCCTTTTCAAGATTAAGGAATGTTTTTACCTTGTTTTCTGAAATTTATAGGTTAGTTCTTCATTAACTACCTTAAGCAAATTCTTTTCATTTTCATAGATAAAAAAATGATCGCCCGGAAAAAGGTGCATATTAAAATTGTTTGTCGTAAGTTCTTTCCAGTGTTTCAATTCCTCTGTTTTAATTGACGGATCATCTATGCCACCAAAGACTGTTATTGGACAACTTAACATGCTTGATTTTTCATATTGATAAGTATCGACAAGTTCAAAATCGGCTCTCAGAATTGGTAAAAACAGGTCCATTATCTCATGATTGCCCAATACTTCTTCTGGTGTACCATTCATTTTTCTAAGTTCCTCGATGAATTCTCTTTTCGGAAGATTATATGTAGGTGTCTCCCTTTTAGATACTTGAGGAGAACTTTTCCCTGACAAAAATAGCCTTATAGGCATCTGCCATGAACGTTTTTTCATTTCTATAGCCAATTCGTAGCTTATTAAAGCCCCCATACTATGACCAAAGAAAGCGTACGGTATAGAGCTGTTAAGAACAGGTTCCAGTTCATCTGCAAGAAAAGAGATTAACGTTGGCAGGGACCGAATAGGCTCTTCTGCTAGTCGATTTTCTCTTCCGGGAAGCTGTACCGGGCAAACTTCTACTTCTTCAGCAAGAATTTGATTCCATTGGCGGTAAGCCAATGCACTACCTCCTGCATAGGGGAAACATAAGAGCCGGACCAAAGGTCTTTTTTGGGGTTTATAATAATAAAAACTATTTTTGTTGATACTCAAGCTGACTCCTCCTTTTTTATTTTTCTAACCTTGAATTTTATTATATTTTTGTTTATTCATTTATACTGCCATAGCTTGTCGACATCTGCCCGCTTAATAAGTCTGAGGCATCAAGAAAGTTTAGGGATTCAGGGAAGGGCAGTTTATCGGTACAAACAGCTAAACTATATCTCTTATCCAAATAAAAATCTTTACAATACCAAGAAGTGATAAAGCTCCCACCCAACAGGTAAACTTGATAACTGTCAGAATCTGGTATAGGGACAAACTCCACTTTTTCCAAAGGATAGGATAATCCTGTTCCTAAGGCTTTCACAAATGATTCTTTTCGAGACCATAAACTAAAAAAAGTAGGGATGGAATCTTCCTTGTTGCCAGTAAGTACTTCTAACTCAGTTCTTGTAAGAACACCCTTAAATAAATTTATATCAATCTCCTCAATCTTCTCCGTATCTACTCCTATTCTCCCAGCAGAGTTGAGGGCACATACTACCCATTCGCCAGAATGGGTAAGGTTAAAATCGCCTTTCCATTCAGCTGGTTCTTTAAGAAAAGGCCGTCCATTTTCAAGACGCTCAACAATCAGTTCCCCTTCCGGCATTTGAAGAGCAGTAGCAAGAGCATAGCGGGCTAGAAGTACTGCTAGAAGCGCCCTCATTTTATCTTCATTTTTTTTAAATTTAAGGATTCTTACCTTGTCTGCCAGATGAATAGTCTCTAATATTCTATCAACTTCTATACTATCCCAACTTACCGAGTTTCTGACTGCATATAATGCAATCATGTTCACCACCCACTCTCTAGATTGCCTATGCATTTTAAAACTGCATAGGCATCCTGTTTACCTAGTTCACAACCTTAATTTTTTCTTTGATCCAATTACCTATCTCTTCTACTATATACTCAGGAACATTACCAGGAAGCAGATACTCTTCCATAGTTCCAGGTCCTTCTCCCTCTACGTAAGCATGATTTAATTTTTTGTAATAGCTAAATACTGCATTCCTATTCTCCGACAAAACTTCCTTCCATTTTTCGAAATCATCTTCTGTTATATTAATATCCCTTCCTCCCTGAAGCACTAAGAACGGAAAATCTTTTAACATCGAGGACTGGCTAGGAATATAATCTTTTAAACTATGCCACCATTTAACACTCGGAGCTAAGCGAAACTCTTTCGTGTTAATTTTATCAATAGGAAGGTATTGAATCATCCTCAGTTGCTCTCTACACAGTTTCAATTCTTCGGAAGATAAACCGGACAAGTCTGTTTTATTTAGAAGCATCTCAACTGCAGAAACCTGAGGATTTGGAGCAGATAGCACAACTCCCCCTGCTACCCCTTCCATTTCTTTTCTCTCCAAGATGTCAGGAAGCATCCATCCCCCCCGGCAGTGTCCGATCAGGAAAATGTCACCTACTTCTATTTTGTCTGTTTCCCTTAGAAACTTTACTGCCTGAACTGCATCTTCAGTAAATTCATCCGATACAGTATAGTCTTTAAAAAACTTAAAACGTTTGTTCGTTCGTTTTTCATAACGTAAAACAGCTATATTCTGGCTCGCCAGCCCCAGGGCAATATCTTTAAACGGCTTAAGTGCATATAAGCGCGAATCATGGTCTACTTCGCCGTCTCCAGGAATTAGGACCACTGCAGGAATTAGGCCTTTCTTCTTTGGTATTGTCAATTTAGCCGGAACTTTAATATCCCCTGAGCCTATAAGAACCTCTTGTTCGGTATATAATTCTGGCTTAACATAAGCTGGAATCTTATAAGACGGATCAAAATTAGCAGTTCCTACTCCTTTTGCCTCAGACCCAGTCGGCTCCTGAACGGTAAAGCTATATTGTTCGGTATTCATTCTATTGCGTATACTATCAGCTAAATCTTTCAAGATTGGGTGTAGAAAAAGATCATTTAAGGTAAGCTTTATATTCAGTTCCTGCTGTAACCTTGAAACAAAGATTATGCCTTTCAGGGACTGTCCTCCCAATTCAAAGAAATTATCATTAACCCCTATATTGGGAATATCAAGAATTTCTCCCCATAAATCCGATAATTTTTGCTCTATAGGATCAGCAAAAGAAAAAATATGCTTCCCGACTCTTCTTTGTTTAGGACTTGGGAGTCTACTCCTATCTATTTTTCCATTGCTGGTAAAAGGGAAAGAGTCTAGCTGCAGGAAGTGTTCTGGAATCATAAATTCCGGAAGCTGACTTGCCAGATAACGTCGCAGTCCACCTGCCTCCAATTCGCCGCTCAGAACAACGTACGCACAGAGACTAGTATTTCCTTTTGTATCTTCTCGGCAGATAACTTTTACATCTTTTACATCAGGACAATTCAACAAGGTAGCCTCTATCTCTCCAATTTCAATTCTATAACCGCGAATTTTCACTTGTTCATCCTGTCTGCCTAAATATTCAATTCGTCCATCTGGAAGCCATCTTGCCTGATCACCTGTACAATATATTCTCGCTCCTGGTAGTAGTGGATGATCAATAAAACGTTCCGCCGTTAATGAAGGCTGATTTAAATATCCTCTTGCAAGTCCTTCACCGCCTATACAAAGCTCGCCAGGGACACCAATAGGCTGCAATTGGCCCAATGGATTTATAATATAAACCTTTTTGTTAGTTATAGGACGTCCGATACTTACTTTTTCCTCTACTTCATCAGAGAGTGTAGTACAAACCGTAGCTTCGGTGGGACCATAAGCATTTATAAATCGGCGATTATAGCCCCATTTGGCAGCCAGTTCTTTCGAGCAAGGTTCTCCAGCTGTTACCACTGTAGTAAGGCTCAGCAATTCACTTTGCGGAAGCGCCCTTAAGAAAGATGGAGGCACTGTAAGGGTACTGATGGATTCTCCCTCCAGATATCGAACAAATTCTTCACCAGATAACAGTTGTTCTTTGCTGCAAATAAATAGGGTAGCACCAACCAATAATGTGTGAAAAATCTCTTCAACTGATGCATCAAAGCTACAT